>DATDCP010000019.1:0-11268 GCA_036524255.1 Chitinophagaceae bacterium | reverse complement strand
CAGTGTTTGGTCATTTGATATATATTCATCTTACCCCAAATAGGTTTGCTATTTTCACTCAAAGAATTAATTCTTTCTATTATTTCATTACGTGTTACAGTATCAAATATTGTTTTCATATTCTCAGACCTTTATTATAATTCCAGGCAATAAAAACTTTTCGATCTAAGTCGCCCATTTAGGGGGAAAGGGGGTTGGGTTTACCATCCAATCCCATAATCTTCTCCATTATTAGAACTGCCTCCCCAAAAACTTCCATGCTTCCAGTCAAAGTAAATTGCATTGATAGGGCCGCTGGTTCTGTTGCCGGTTTGTACTTTATATCCCATCTTCTTTAATTCATTTCTTACAGCTTCAGGGGTTGCATTATTCACTAAAATTTCCCCGGCTCTTGGTTTGCGATCATCCGTTTTAGTGCCTCCGAGTGATAACCATAATTGATTTGAATTTATATTTGCTGCTTCAACAGCTTGTTGAATAGACATTCCGAATTCAACAACATTTAAAAAACATTGTAACAAATTCTGGTCCTGTGTATCGCCACCTTGTACTGCAAAACTCATGTACGGTTTTCCATCTTTCATTGCCAATGTTGGCGTCAATGTAACTCTTGGTCTTTTACCTGGCTCAACAACATTGAAAGGGTTGTCTTTTTTATCTAACACAAAACTTTGAAAACGCTGACTCATACCTACACCTGTGCGACCTGCAATACAAGCCGGCAGCCAACCACCACTTGGAGTGATTGATACAACCCAGCCATCTTTATCTGCTGCTTCTACTGATGTTGTTCCCATCCACATTCTTTCCATATACGCTTCATCATTAAATGAAATTGTAGAATCATGTGAAGGAACAAAATTTCTATTGCCTTCACCTGATGTTGCTCTTTGTTTCAACATATCGAGATAAGGATTTGTTTTTCCTTCAAACGGATAGGGATCGCCGGGTCCAATGTTTGGATCATTCATATCCCATTTGATCTGTGCAGCTCTTTGCTTTGCATATTCTTTGCTTAATAAACCTTTCATTGGTTCTTCAGGTGAGAAATATGGGTCGCCATAATAAAAGTCACGGTCAGCAAAAGTGAGGTTCATCGTTTGATAGATAGTATGAATATATTTTGAACTGTTGTAGCCCATTGCTTTCAGATCAAAATTTTCAAGAATGTTCAATGATTGTAAAAGAACCGGGCCTTGTGTCCATTGTTGTAGTTTGTACACATCAATGCCTTTATAATTTACTTTCATCGGTTCTTCTTCGATCGGTTTCCATTTTGCAAGATCTTCCATTGTTATCAGCCCGCCTTGTTCCTGGCAACCTCGAACAAACTCTTTTGCTATATCACCTTTGTAAAAACGATCATACGCAGCCATGATCGCATCTTTGCGTGATTTCTTTTTCTTCAATGCATTTTGTTCTGCTTCTACCATTTTCGTCAATGTTTCCAACAGATCTTTTTGAACAAAAATTTCACCCGGCTCCGGTGCTTCTCTTTTTCCGCCCAGACGCGGATAGAATACCGCTGTGCTATATGGCCATTGTTTCAACCATCTTTTATTTCTTTCAGATTCCATTGAGTTAGCAGTTTGTGCATCTATTGGGTAACCTGCTGCTAATTGCATCGCAGGTTCTAATACTTGTTTCAAGCTCATCGTTCCATAATTTGCAAGCATTAGACATAAACCGCCAACAGTACCAGGAGTAACTGCTGATAACGGGCCATACTCAGGAGGAAACTCATAGCCTTTGCTTTTATAAAATTCAGGAGTCGCACCAGTTGGTGCCACACCCAATGCATTAATTGCAATTACTTTTTTTGTTTTTGGATTATAAATTAATGCCTGCGTTTCGCCACCCCAGCTCAAAACATCCCACATTGTACATGTTGCAGCAAGCATTGAACAAGCAGCGTCAACTGCATTACCACCTTTTTGAAAAGTGATAGCACCTGCCGTCGCTGCTAAGGGTTTACCAGTTATAGCCATCCAGTTCTTTCCATGCAAAGGTGGCTTTTGTGTTGCTTGTGAGAAAATGAACAGTGAATAGTGAAATGCGAGTATAACAAAAACGAAACGTTTCATGTGATTGTAGTTTTGGATACTAAAGTTAAGTGAATCCAATTTCAAAAAAGTTTTTGTGAAATGATTGCAGTAAGTGGTATTTTACAAATATTATTATAGATTAGTTTTTAAAAACGATTTGCATGCCATCAACACCGCTGGAACAATTTTTAAAATGGGAAAAAGAAAACCCGGACAGTATATTTCTTCGACAGCCGATAAATGGAGTTTGGAAAACATGGACCTGGTCACACGCCGGCAATGAAGCAAAAAGGATTGCGCAAGGTTTTTATTCATTAGGATTGAAAGAGGGAGATCATATTGCTATACTTTCAAAAAACTGCGCTGAATGGATCATCACTGATATCGCCATCATGATGGCAGGTTGTATCTCCATTCCAATTTATCCAACATTATCTGCCACGGCAATTGAACCGATCCTGATTCACAGTGAGGCAAAGGCAATTATCATTGGTAAATTGGATGATTTTGGATCACAGTCAAATGGAATTCCTGCAAATATGATCCGTATCAGTGTTTCTGCTTATGGAATAAAAGAAAAGATTTCTATCGAGGAGTTGATCTCAAAAAACGAACCGTTGAATAATATTTATTCATGGAAAAAAGAGGAAGTGCTGACCATTATTTATACTTCCGGTACTACGGGAAAAAGTAAAGGAGTAATGCATGCTGCAGGTGCGTTTAATGCGGTTATTACAGCGGCCATTCGACAATTAGAATTACCAAATCAACCTGAATTGATATCTTATTTACCTCTTAGTCATATTGCGGAAAAGGTAGGAGTTGAAATGAATGCATTGTTTACTTGTGGTACAATTTCATTTGCTGAATCACTGGAAAGTTTTTCAAAAAATCTTGCAGAGATACAACCACACATATTTTTTGCTGTACCGCGTATCTGGCAAAAAATGCGAGAAGGCATTTTGTCAAAGTTGTCTCAACGAAAACTAGATATCATTCTTTCGATTCCTCTTGTTAATTCTTTTTTCAAAAAAAGCTTAAAGAAAAAGATGGGTTTTTCAAGAGTTTCACATTTTTATAGTGCTGCAGCGCCGATCTCTATCGAATTACAACAATGGTATGAAAGAGCTGGTATCATTATTTACCAGGCTTATGGCATGACCGAAGATTGTGTCTATTCACATTTCTGCGGGCCCAGGGCAAATAAATTTGGGACTGTTGGAAACGTATTACCAGGGGTACAGGTCAAGATCGCTGATGATGGTGAAATTCGGGTAAGGAGTGAAGGAAATATGAAGGGTTATTATAAGGAACCTCAAATGACAACAGATGCTTTTGATGAAGACAATTTTTTAAAGACCGGCGATATGGGCGAATATGACAGCGATGGTTTTTTGAAAATAACAGGTCGTGTAAAAGATCAGTTTAAAACTGATAAAGGAAAATATATATCTCCTGCACCAATCGAAGTGAAGTTACTTTCTAACACTAACATTGAGCATGCTTGTATTGTTGGTACAGGAGTGCCGCAACCAATGGCTCTTGTTTGTCTTTCTGATACTGGAAAAAAGAAAGCAAAAGATGAATTGATAAAAGATCTTGCTGAAAGCTTGAGTTTAATAAATCCTTCTTTGGAAAAATTTGAAAAAATAGAAAAGATGGTGGTCATGAAAGAAAATTGGACGATCGCCAATAATATGATCACTCCTTCTTTGAAAGTAAAAAGAAATGAGATCGAAAAAGTTCATTTACCAAAATACCCGGCATGGTATGATAAACCGGGTACTGTTGTTTGGGAATAATTCTCCGTGATTTTTTAATTCTGCTTCCTTTGAACCCCATGGGTTTAGACCTTAATAATGCCGGTTTTTTTTGATATTAAAAAAGACCCTGGGACATCTATTATTCCGGCACATTTTTGCGAAGGTTCAATTTAAATGAAGCGTCTAAACTCTTGAATTAAAATTTTACAATGAAAGTCAGTCTCTTATCGATCGTTTTGCTCGGCCTTGCTCTCACATCTTTTTCACAAACCCCTGTTCTTACCGGTACTCTTCGCGATGCTGAAAACAAGCAGCCTCTTTTCGGCGCCACTGTAAAGATGGTTCGCGGCAAAGATTCAGTAACTGTGGTTTCCGATAAAACAGGAACTTTTGAGTTTAATAACCTGGGTGATACAGGTAGGTATAACCTTGTGATCTCATTTTTGGGATATGAGCTAACAAAGAGAGAGATCGTTTGGGAGAATGCTAGTAAAAAACTGGATGATATTGATGTCAACAGGGAAGCAAAGACTTTAGGAGGCGTTACTGTAGTAAGTACACCGCCCTTAACAAAACAAAAAGCTGATACAACTGAAATAAGTGCAGCCCAATTAAAAGTAAATCCTGATGCAAATTCAGAAGACCTGATTAAAAAAGCACCGGGCATTACTGTTGAAAACGGGCAAGTGAAAGTAGGAGGTGAGCAGGTTAGAAAAGTAACAGTTGACGGAAGAGATTTTTTTGGAGATGATGCTACTGCGACCCTACGCAATTTGCCAGCTGAAATAGTTGATAAGATACAAGTATTTGATCGCATGAGTGACCAGGCGCAGTTTACCGGTGTTGATGATGGAAGCGCAGCCAAGTCAATTAACATCGTTACAAAACCTAATATGCGCAATGGCCAGTTCGGGAGATTTTTTGCAGGCTATGGTACTGATAATCATTATCTCGCCGGAGGAAATATGAGCTATTTTAAAAAGAATACAAGACTTTCTATAGTGGCTTTGGCAAATGATGTGAACCAGCAAAATTTTGCGGAAGTAGATCTTTTGGGTGTAACAAGCAGCGGTGGCGGCGGTGGATTTGGTGGTGGAGGTTTCAGAGGCCAGGGTGGTGGCAGACCAGGTGGCGGCGGATTTGGAGGTGGCAACTTTGGCGGTGGCGGCGGTGGTTTCTTAGTGGGTCAACAGTCAGGGATCAGCAAAACAAATGCAATAGGTTTAAATTACAATGATAAGTGGGGAAAGAATCTTGATGTAAGTGGTAGTTATTTTTATAATAACAGGAAAACAGAAAACAGTGAAAAAATTGCAAGAGAATATTTCCCAATAGGAGATACCACACAATTTTATAATCAGGATGCAGCTTCAGGAAGTAATAATTATAATCACAGGGCTAACTTCAGGTTCGATTGGAAACTTGATTCATCTAATTCAATTCTTATCACCCCGTCCATTAATATCCAGGATTATAACAGTAATAGCCTGACAAAGGGATTGATGTTCACAAATGAAGATGACACGCTCAGCCAAACGTTAAATGCAAACAGGGCAGAAAGACTTGGTGTTAACTTTAATAATAATATTCTTTACAGGCATTCTTTTAAGAAAAGAGGAAGAACATTCTCAACAAATTTCAACATGGGTATCAATAACCAGGATGGGGAGTCATACACTGATGCTTATAGCTTGTATTATAAAGGCCCCTTTATAGTAAAAGACACTACCCGTCAGTTTAATGATCAGCTCACTAAAGGTTACCAGCTTTCAGGTAGTTTGAATTATACAGAGCCTATCGGAAAAAAAGGAGCGATACTTGAATTCCGTTATAATCCATCTTATAACTTTAATGATTCAAAAACGAAGGCATATAGTTTTGAAAATGCAACCGCGAAATATTCTGAACTTGATACCAGTTTATCCAATGTGTTTGAAAACACTTATCTCACGCAAAGAGGAGGTATCAGTTTTCGCAAAGGTGATCGTAACAAGCAAATTTCTTTCGGAATCGATATTCAGTCAGCAACTCTTGAAAGCGACCAGGAATATCCTTATGTTACGCATGTGCAAAGAACCTTTACTAATATTTTACCAAATTTGATGTTCAATCTGCCATTATCAAAGAAAGAAAACATCCGACTTTTTTATAGAGCTAATACAAATCCTCCTTCCGTAAACCAGTTGCAGGATGTTATCAATAATTCCAATCCGCTGTTGATCTCAACGGGTAATCCGGATCTTGATCAATCTTATGGTCATAGAATAGGTGGCCGTTACCAATTTACTGATACTAAGAAAAGTCAAAGTTTGTTCGTAAACTTTTTTGGTTCGCTTACTGACAATTATGTAGCTACTGCAACTTATACGGCAACAAAAGATTCAGTGCTTACACCTTCTGTTACTTTATATAGGGGTTCCCAATTAACTAAACCGATAAACATGGATGGTCAGCGGAACCTCAACATATTTGTTACATATGCACAGCCATTAAAGTTTATGAAGACGAATATCAGTATTAATACGGGGTTTGTGGCAAACAGAACTCCTGGCCTCATCAATAATGAAGAGGGAGTTACTACTTCTTATAATTATAATGCCGGCGCCGTATTGGCTAGCAACATCAGCCAGTATGTTGATTATACCCTTTCTTATAATGGCAGTTTTAATAACGCTAAAAATACTTTGCAGCCAGACGCGGATAACAAATATTTCTCTCATACAACTACAGCAAAGCTTAATCTCCTGAGTAAGAATGGATGGTTGTTTAACACAGATCTTAGTAACCAAATTTATACAGGATTAAGCGATGGGTTTAATCAAAGCTATTGGTTGTGGAATATGGCGATAGCAAAAAAAATACTCAAAGACCAAAAAGGAGAGATACGTCTTTCTGTTTTTGACCTCCTGGATCAGAACCAGAGCATCTCAAGGAACGTAACAGAAACTTACTTTGAAGATGTAACGACTATGGTCTTAAAGCAGTATTTTATGCTGACGTTCACTTATAACCTTAAGAATTTTGGAAAGGCGCCTGCAAGACCAAATTTTAACCAGAACCAGGGGGATTTTTTCAGAAGAAATTAGTTGCCTAAATTGAAAACCGAAAACCAATGACCAGCCTTGATCAACGAAACGGAATTAATAGCGCAACTGAAACAGGGAGATGAAACTGCATTCAAAACTATTGTAGAGCAGTGGAAGGACATGGTTTATAATACGATCCTTGGGATCGTACAAAATGAGACCGAAGCGGAGGATCTGGCGCAAGATGTTTTTATAAAAGTTTTTGAAAAAATTAGTACGTTTAAAGGCGATTCAAAATTTTCGACCTGGCTTTACCGGATAGCAACGACCACAGCACTAGATCATTTACGAAGCAAAAAACGAAAGAAAAGATTTGGCTTTTTGCAATCATTAGGAGGGGAAAGTGATGAAAAGGAAACAATTCCCGATTTTCATCACCCGGGTGTAAGCCTGGATAATAAGGAAAGGGCCGCAGTTCTTTTTAAAGCGATCGAAAGTTTGCCGGAAAACCAGAAGACCGCTTATACGTTACATAAGCTGGAAGGGCTAAGTTATCGTGATGTAAGCGAAGTGTTAAATACGTCAGTATCAGCAGTGGAATCGTTGATGAGCCGTGCAAATCAGAACCTTAGGAGAGAACTAGGAGAGTATTATAATAAGCATTACAAGTAGAAGGAATCAATCTTATAAATCGTCAAATTACCAGTAAAATGACATCACAAGAAAAAATACAACAGGAGATCGAGCAAACGCTCCAATGTCTTGATGGCGCAAAAAGGGCCGAGGCGAATCCTTTTCTTTTTACCCGTATTAAGGCCCGGATGGCTAAAAAAGATGGTGCCTGGGAGAGAACTTTTTCTTTCATTAGCAGGCCGGCTATAGCCATGGCGATCGTGTTACTGGTGATGACAGTGAACGGCTGGGCCCTTTTGGGATCCAATTCTAATGATAATGCTATTGGTGATAGTGCGAATGTTTCTGAATTGGCAAATGAATATAATGTAGTGGCTTCGGTGAACAATTACGATTACGAAAACATGACTAACGAATAATGAGCTATATAAGAAATAATAGGATACTCTTGCTTATCACAAGTGTTTTACTGTTGGCTAATATCGGACTCTTGTATTATTTTGTTTTTAACAAACCTACTCATCCGCCAAGGCCAACTGAAAAGGAAATGCATGACATGGCAATACAGAAAGTAAAGGATGAAGTAGGATTGAACGATGAACAAGCTGTTGCGTATGATTCGCTTCGTTCACAGCAGTTCAGGAATATGAAGCCCTTATTTAAACAGCTTATAAAGTCTAAAGAAGATTTTTTCTCTCTTATTTACCAGCAAGGAGTTAATGATTCGGTTTTGAATTCATATGCTTCAAAGATCGGTGAGAAGCAAATGGAACTTGATATCAGTACATTTCATTATTTCCAATCCATAAAAGCCTTGTGTAACGAAGAACAAAAACCTAAGATGGATTCGTTCATAAAACAGATCGTAAAAAGAATTATCAACAATAACGGATCACGCAAACCCTCCGATAAAAAAGAAAATAAAAAAACTTCCTGAGTTCACTTTAATTTTTAAATAAATAAAAACATACAAATGAAAAAAACGATTATTGCTTTAGCAGTTGTTATGCTTGCAGGCAGTGCATCCACTTTTGCACAAGGTGGTTT
This sequence comes from Chitinophagaceae bacterium, assembly GCA_036524255.1. GTDB lineage: Bacteria > Bacteroidota > Bacteroidia > Chitinophagales > Chitinophagaceae > VBAS01. The sequence goes on along the minus strand of DATDCP010000019.1, from coordinate 2,754 downwards.
CCAGATGCCCCCTCCTGAAGAAAGAGTAAAACGAGTTCATTTTAAAGCTGACAGCGCATTTAAACTTGATGAGGCAAAGGCGAAGGAAATGGATGCAGCTTATTTGGATTATTATAAAGCGCAGGATAAAGTTCGTGAGGAAGCAATGGCAAATGCTGGTGGCGATCGGGACGCAATGCGTGCAGCTATGCAGGAAAAGATGAAACCTTTCACCGAGGCTCTTGATGCAAAAGTAAAACCGATTCTTGGAGATGATAAATTCAAAATTTGGAAAGAGCAGATCGAGCCAACATTGCGTGGCCGTGGTGGTCCTCCAAGACAGTAATTAAGAAATTTTGGTTAATGGTTCATGATTTGTTATCCCCCGATGTCTCGGGGGATTTTTTATTCCTATTTCATTCTTGTTTTTAAGAGGAAATATTTGCGGAATATTTCTAATCAATTTCATTTTCACCCAGCTCTTTTGTAAGCTTGGTAAAACCAATTACTGCTCCAGCGTCATCATGTAATGCAGTAATAAGAATACTGCCCCAGAAAGTTGTTCCGTCTTTTCTTACTCTTCTTCCAATGTGCCGGGCCCGGCCTTCTTTGACGGCAAGATCAATTAATTTTTCAGGAAGCCTTTCTTCACGGTCTCTCGGCAAATAAAAAATGCGAAAATTTTGCCCCAAAATTTCACTTTCCTTATAACCTTTTATGGCTTGTGCTCCTTTATTCCAGGTAAGGATTGTACCATCGAGATCAAGAAGAATGATCGCATAATCTTGGATCTCAGCTATCATCTTCTCATAGAGCTGTTGAAGTTTTTCGGCTTTGTTCATGGTTGGTTCTTGTAGATTCATTTCAGACGTTAATACACTGCAAAATAAGTGCCTGATTACAAAATAGTTATTATCCTTTCAGACGCCTAAAAAGTTGGAAAATTTTAATTTGTTATATGAAACTATTTGAACCTTTCACTCACCACTAACTCCTTACTCCCCGCACTATAAATATAAAACCCTTCCCCACTTTTACTGCCAAGCTTACCGGCAGTTACCATATTAACAAGTAAAGGACATGGAGCATATTTAGGATTGCCAAATCCATCATGCAATACATTTAAAATAGAAAGACAAACATCCAGGCCAATAAAATCGGCGAGTTGTAGCGGCCCCATTGGATGGGCCATTCCGAGTTTCATTACAGTATCGATTTCTTCCACACCAGCTACGCCTTCATATAAGCTATAAATTGCTTCGTTGATCATTGGCAATAAAATACGATTAGCAATAAACCCTGGGTAATCATTCACAACACATGGTGATTTGCCAAGTTGTTTACTTAATTCAACAATTGTATTTGTTACTTCTTTGCTTGTAGAATAGCCATTGATCACTTCAACCAGCTTCATTACCGGAACAGGGTTCATAAAATGCATACCGATCACTTTATCGGCGCGGCCGGTTGCATTTGCGATCATTGTTATCGAGATCGATGAAGTATTACTAGCCAGTATCGTATGTTTTGGTGCGAACTTTTCAAGCTCTTCGAAAATTTTTAATTTAAGTTCAATATTCTCGGTTGCTGCTTCCACTATAAGATCTGCATCTTTTACTCCATCATTTATTTTGCTGAAAATTGAAATGTTTGCCAGGGCATTTTTTTTCTGCTCTTCTGTTGCAGATCCTTTTGCAATTTGCCTGTCGAAATTTTTACTGATATTGGCGATGGCCCTGTCTAACTGCGTGAGTGAGACATCTACAATTGAAACTTTAAAACCATTTTGTGCAAATACATGTGCAATGCCATTGCCCATTGTGCCGGCTCCGATGACAGAAATATTTTTCATATAGCTGATTTAATTAAAAGTATAATTTTTATAGGTAGAAGAAAAATTTCACACAAAGAACGCAGAGCAGCGTTTACAGCGTTACATCACAAATCCATTGAGAATGCTTCGAGAGATTGCCGAGTAAAGAACAGTAAGATCAAAGGAGCGTCGCAAGGGACGATGATAAGAATTACAAAAGCTGGCTACATTATTCCATGAGACCTTTTAAAAACCAAGAAAATCTAGTCTGTATTTTTCTTTTTCTTATAATCTCCCCGTTTCCAGGCTTCAATAAATTCCATCCATGCAGCGGGGTTAAAAATATTTTGGGGAGGAATTCCTCCGGCGTAATAAGCTTTTGTTGCAACATTTTTCAATTGTATATTGGAAGCTTCACGGCCATCAGCCGGCATACCTTGCGCCAATGCTCTTCGTTTTGCAACAGATGTATTTTTTCTGGCCGTCTCGTAATCATCATCGGGGATTTTTGTATTGGCAAAATCACGGGCAAACTGGGCGGCAGTGGGCCTCGGCCGGATAATTGTTGCTGGAAGATAAACCGTATCGGCAATCATCAATTGCACTACACTATATTGATTGCCTTCCAGGTTTTTTGGAATTGAAACAATTTTTGGTTTATAACTGACGTGGGTAAACTCAATAATATCACCTTTAAGCACTACAATTGAAAAAACTCCCTGGTTATTTGTGAGGGTTCCGCGGTTCTGACCTTTTATTACGATACTTACAGCAGGAATACCAACAAGGCTATCGGCAGTCATCACCACACCATAAAGTTGGACAACGGAATCACGAACGTTTTCAAACTGCGCTTTTGATGTTGCAGGAATAAAAAACAGCAGTAAAATGAGGTATTGTACAATTTTCTTCACCGCGCCAAAAATAACGACAAGTTGCTGATTTCGTAAAACAAATTCGCC
>DATDCP010000018.1:0-13544 GCA_036524255.1 Chitinophagaceae bacterium | reverse complement strand
CAATATCGCCGTTCCCAAAAACAGGGATTTGAATTCGCGGATTTTCTTTCACTTTAGCGATCAGTGTCCAGTCAGCTTCACCTTTGTAAAGTTGTGCTCTAGTTCTTCCATGGATGGAAATAGCTTTAATACCAACATCCTGCAGCCGCTCAGCAACCTCTTCGATGTTTCTAGAGTTATCATCCCATCCCAATCTTGTTTTAATAGTAACAGGCAATGAAGTTGATCTCACAACAGCCTCAGTCAATCTAACCATCAGGTCAACATCTCTCAATACGCCGGCACCAGCTCCTTTGCTCACAACTTTTTTTACAGGGCAACCAAAATTTATATCAACCAAGTTAGGATTTACTGCTTCACAGATCTTAGCACTTAAAGCCATCGCTTCTTCATCACCACCAAAGATCTGGATACCGAAAGGACGTTCTTCTTCACTAAAATCAAGTTTCATTTTACTCTTCATGGCATCACGTATCAAGCCTTCGCTTGAAATGAATTCACTGAACATTAGGTCAGCGCCATTATCCTTACATACTGCACGAAATGGCGGATCGCTTACATCTTCCATCGGTGCAAGAAGTAAAGGAAAATCAGGTAATTGTATATTGCCTATCTTGATCATTTACGCTACTATTGAATTCTCAATTATTCCTTAATAATTATTAATTGCTAACTACATTTGAAGCGGCAAATTTACCCCCGATAAGTCATCGGGACAAAAAGCGGAGTTTTTAATTATGGCTTATTTTAAAAAAGTGCACCCAATGCTGCAACTACTCGTGTTTGCGGGAATGGCGATCGGGTGTTTCATGATATTTGGATTTATTGGCACATTTGTTCTTGCAAAAGCAACTGGAATTGATCTTATTACGATAAGCGATCCCGATAAATGGGATTATGCAAATCCATCTTTACTTACATTTTTGAGAGGCATGCTGGTCATTCAATTTTTTGCATTATACATTATTCCCGTATTTCTTTTTGCACGATTCTGTGATCCAAAGCCAACACAATACCTGGGTTTAACATCTGCAAAACCGATATACTTTATTCTAGGTATGATCGTGTTAATAGTGGCTCTCCCTTTTGTTGATTGGACTGGAATATTTAATCGCGATTTAATACCAGAGACAACAACTATCGGGAAATGGATGAAGGCAAGTGAAGAATCTGCAGCAAAGCAGATAGAGTTTATGCTAAAAAAGAATACTGTGCCGGATCTTTTCCTTAATCTCATTTTAGTTGCTGTATTTGCCGGGGTGGGTGAAGAATTGCTTTTCCGCGGTGTGTTGCAACGACTATTTATAAAGCTTTTTAAAAATCCCTGGGTTGGAATCCTTGTTACGGCATTTATTTTTTCGGCGATTCATTTACAGTTTTATGGGTTTATTCCAAGATTTATTCTCGGCGTTTTGCTGGGATTACTCTATTGGTATAGTGGTAGTTTATGGCCTGCGATCATTGCACATTTTGCCTATGATGCTTTTGCTGTAATAATGATCTGGTTCAACCCGGCATTGGCGGAGCAAGACAGTGTTGCCATTTCATTTGGTAATAAAACATTACTGGCAGCCATTAGTCTTGCGTTGATAATAACCATTGTGATATTGATGAAGAAAAGATCAACGAATAGTTATGAAGTCGCGTATGCAAGAGATAATATTGATGACTCAAACCCTTTTGCATAAATCAGCAGCTATCATTTTTTAAAATCTACCTGCTTCCATGGCTTTTAACCGGAAAACATTTCGAACAAGAACGCTGACTGCGATTGTATTTGCTGCAGTTATGCTGACTGGTTTACTCTGGAACCAGTGGAGCTTTTTGATCTTGTTTTCAATCATTCATTTTGGATGCTGGTGGGAGTATTTTAATCTGTTGGAAAAAATCAATAACACATCTTATCATAGATATACAAGAATAGGCTTCATGCTGATAGGTTTCGCAATTATGCTTTTGGTATGTGGCGAGGCGTTTGACATAAATAATTATAGTTTAAAAGAAGATTTTGCAATTCCCATTATTGTTGCTGGTATCATAATATTGACAATTGGAATTTTTCAGACAAAAACTACCAAACTAAAAGATTTGATTGCAGCCGACCTGGGTTTTTTTTATATTTCATTGAGTTGCGGTTTGATGCTGAATTTGTATAACGCAACAGATATTAATATCCATGATACAAAATTCGTTATAGGAGCGTATGGCATTCCTTTAATGATTATAAGTTCAATTTGGATAAATGACACGATGGCCTATATTATCGGCTCTTTGATCGGCAAAACTCCGCTTTCAAAAATTTCACCAAAGAAAACATGGGAGGGAACAATTGGTGGTATAATCCTCGGCGTCCTTGTTGTAGGGCTGATTGCTTTTTTTGTATTAAACTCAGGATCAGTTACAATTTATATAATGCTTCTTGCTGTAATTGCATGTGTTGCGGGCACCTTCGGCGATCTGCTTGAATCAAAGCTTAAAAGAATGGCAGGCGTGAAAGACAGTGGCAACATCATGCCCGGGCATGGTGGTTTTTTAGATCGTTTTGATTCCCTCTTGCTAGCAATACCTGCCGTTTGGTTATATGTATATTTTGTTTTTGTGATCTAACCGGTCTAATACTCGCACCCTTCATTTTCATATATTTGCCGCATGACAATTCATAAGGAAGGCTATAAAAGTATTGCGTGGGCAACCATCTTATTTGGGGCAATTAATATTCTTTCTTTTTATTATATCAGCTATTCTTCACCGGCCTTAAGTTGGGTCATATTTATAGGAACACTCGGCTTATTGATCTTTCTTATTTCCTTTTTTCGAATTCCGAAAAGAAACCTAACCGTACAGGATAATGCTATTGTTGCTCCTGCTGATGGTAAAGTAGTTGCAATTGAAGAGGTAGAAGCAGATGAATATTTTGCCGATCGTCGTATACAGGTTTCAATTTTTATGAGTCCATTAAATGTGCATGTAAACCGCAACCCTGTAAGTGGTGATATTGTGTACAGTCAATACCATAAAGGAAAATACCTTGTTGCATGGCATCCAAAATCTTCTACAGAAAATGAACGCCATTCCGTGGTTTATAAATCAAATGGTAAAGAATTGCTTATTAAACAAATTGCCGGGGCATTGGCAAAACGAATTGTAAACTATTTGCAGCCAGGTCAGCAAGTAAAACAAACCGAAGAAATGGGTTTTATCAAATTCGGTTCAAGAGTTGATCTTTTATTGCCGTTATCTGCAAAAGTGCAAGTAAAGATCGACGATATAGCCAAGGGCGGTGTGACAGTAGTGGCTTTATGGTAAAAAATAAGCCGATGTGCAAATTTAAATAGAAGACACATTATTGGCATATCGGCACATCAACAAATCGTCGAATTAAAATATTTCTTCCAGCTCCTTTAAAGATCTTACAACATAAGTTGGTTTAATATCGATCGGGATGTTTAAATGATTAATAAACACCTGGTCAATACCAGCATTCATTGCGCCGACAATATCAACATCAATGCTATCGCCCAACATTATACTTTCAGTAGGATTTGCCCCTGTCTTTTCAAAAGCATAATCAAAAATTTCTTTATTGGGTTTAAGGCTGCTGCTTCCTTCCGAGGTAATAACTTCTTTAAAATATTTACCCAGCCCTGAATATTTCAATTTGCTGTGCTGTGTTTTTTCGAAACCATTTGTGATCAAATGAAGCTCATAGCTTTTATTGGTCAGGTATTCCAATATTTCAGTGGCATAAGGAAAGAGAATGGTTCGTGTGGGTAAAAGATCAAGAAACTGGTCACTCATATTTTTGGTCAATGGCTCATCAGCAATTTTAAAATCAAGCAGAGCTAATCGCATTCTTTTTATTCTTAATTCATCCTGTTTTATAAAACCATTTCTATATCGTTCCCAAAGCTTTTCGTTATGCGCCAGGTAGTTCTTATGAAAAAGATCAAAATCATGGATTCCTCTTTGTTTTAGATCTAGCGTACTGTAAAGTTCAAGCAGTGTTACTCTTGCATTTGCTTCAAAATCCCAAAGAGTGTGGTCAAGATCGAAAAAAAGGTGTTTATATTTCATTTCGGATTGCCGATTTCGGATTTTAGATTTGCAAATAAACCGAAATAATCACTAATAAAGCCTAATGACTGTTCTAATCACAGGTGCATCAAGAGGAATTGGAAAAGCAATAGCGGAAATTTTTGCTGCAAATGGAAAAAATCTTTTTTTAAGCAGTCGAAATGAAGTGGCTTTATACAAAGTAATGGAAGAATTGCAAACCAAATATCCTGCTGTTTCAATAAAAGCAAAAGCCTTTGATCTATCCGACAAACAACAGGCAAAGGATCTTGGAATTTGGTGTTTGAAATATGCCATTCCTGATATAATCGTAAATAATGCAGGTTTATTTGAACCCGGTAGTGTTCACAACGAACCGGAAGGATTGTTAGAAAGCCAGCTTGCAATTAATGTAAGCAGCGCCTATCATTTAACAAGAACTCTTTTGCCTAAAATGATGGAGCGCAGATCAGGCCATATTTTCAATATGTGTTCAATTGCATCACTTCATGCATATCATAATGGCGGGGCATATAGTATCAGCAAATATGCTATGCATGGGTTTAGTAAAAATCTGCGGGAAGAGATGAAACCACACAATATAAAAGTTACTGCTATTCACCCCGGCGCTGTATTAACTGATTCCTGGGGTGATTATGATAATTCTTCCAAACGCATAATGGAAGCAGAGGATATAGCTAAAATGGTTTTTGCTGCATCACAGCTTTCGCCCGCCGCTTGTGTTGAAGATATTGTGATGAGACCCCAATTAGGCGACATGTAATGATCTTTATTCCGAATATTTATAACCGACACCGCGAACAGAATGAAAATATTTGGGATTACGACTGTCTTCTTCGAAATATTTGCGAAAGTTGAGAATAAAATTATCGATCGTTCTTGTTGTTGGGTAAACATTATAGCCCCAAACAACTTGTAATATCTTCTCTCTCGGTACTACTTCATTTTTATTTTCAATAAGTAATTTCAAAAGCATTCCTTCTTTCTTACTCAACTGGATCTTTTCGCCGCGGGATGTTGTTGCCTCCTGTGCTTTGAAGTCGATATTATTATTTCCGAATGCATAAGTATTGCCGATGGTTTCTTTATCCAGAATTTTTTTATTCTTTTCAATAAGCTTCTGCACTCTCAATAACAATTCTTCCAGGTTGAATGGCTTGGTCATATAATCATCGGCGCCTTTCTTAAGCCCAAGCACCTTATCAGCACTGCTGTTCTTAGCACTAAGAATTAAAATTGGCACTTCATTATTTGCCAACCGGATGGTTTCTGTAACATTGATTCCGTCCATTTCTGGAAGCATGACATCAAGTATGATAAGATCGAAATATTCTGCTTGCACTGCTTTTATGGCACTGCTACCATCATAGGCTGAAGAAACTTCGTATCCTTCTAATTCAAGATTTAATTTCAAGGCATCATGAAGGTTTTCTTCATCTTCTACTAATAATATTGACGCCTTTGTATTTTCCCTACTCATGAGACTATATATGAAAATGGATGGCGAAATTAGTGCCGGAGGGTATATTGTTTGTCACCGAAATGTCGGCATTATGATCCCCGGCGATCTTCCTACAAAGATAAAGCCCCAATCCTGTGCCTTGAGTTTTTCGGGTAGATTCATTCCCTGTCCGGTAAAATTTCTCAAATATTTTTGTTTTCTCTGTATCAGCGATCCCAATACCTTCATCAATTATATTCATAAGTACATCCTTGCCAAATCTATCCAGTTTGCAAATGATCGGTTTTTCTTTTGGAGAGTACTTCACCGCATTTTCAATAAGATTACTGATCAACAACTGGAGTAAAAGTGGATCACCGGCTATCTCAATTTCCGGTTCTATATTTTCAATAAAGTTTCTTTCAGGATAACGGGTTTTCGCTTCTTTTATACAATCTTTAAACAGGGAAGAGAAGTCGAGTTCTTCTTTTGAAGAAACATAACCGCCGCCTTCCAATTGTGAGGAAACAAGAATGTTGTTGATCAATGTATCAAGCCTCGATGTTTCCTGCAGGGTCATCCTTATCAGTTTTTTTTGCTTCTCCGCATCAAGCTGGTATTTCTGTAATGTTTCAAGGTTAAGGATGGCAACTGAAATAGGTGTTTTTAATTCATGGGTGATCGCCATCATAAAATTCTGTTGTTGCTGCTGTACTCCGAACTGCTTACTGGTTGAACGGTAAACAAAAAAAGCACCCACGAATATTAGGACGAGAAAAGTAACACCCTCGGCAACGTATTTATTAGTACTCCTTTTTGAATCATTCTCAATTTTAAAATTTTCTTCTGTAAATTTTTTAGGATCAAGCGTTGCCTTTTGAGAGTTAAGCTCACTCAAGCGGAGATTGGTTAAATCTTGATTTTGCCTTTCCAGTGAAACAAACCACCATACCAAAGCGGCGACTATATACAAAAGCAATAACCAATAAACAACGATGATATATCTGAATCTTTTTCCTGCTGACCTTGGCATAAGGAAAGTTATTTAACTTTTTCAACCCTGACGCCAACATTCAACACTTCTTTTAGCGGGTCTTCCCGCATAATATTTTCAAGAATGAACTTATAAGTCCCTGCTTTTAATTTTCCGGCATCTGGAGCTAATTTGATCCTATGCTCATAAATATCATCCATACCAGTAGCAAGCCAGCCTTTTTCATTGGTGGCTAATTGGAATTCCCGTGCCTCTTTGTGCAATGTATCATGGGGGGGCTGGTAATAATAATTTACCCAGATATTGTTGTAGTTATATTTTTCAGTATGTCTTATTACAAAGAAAACCTGGTAAAGGGTAGTTGTATCTGTAATGGTAAAATTGAATTCAGGTTTGTTCGTGCTTTTCCATTCGTGACCTGGTAATGAAACCGTTCTCTCATAAAGATCTACTGTAGTGCAGGAAGTAAGAGAGAATGAAGCGAGGAGTATAATGAAGAATCCCTTAAATTGAATAGTAAGCATTGAACGTTGAATATTGTCCGATAGGACTCCTTTGGAGAATATTTTCAAAAACACTTTCATCTTGCAAAACTAACTACAGAACATTTAATATTTGCTCTTTTGCTTTTTCCAGTTCATCTTTCATCATCACAACACATTTTTGAATGGATGAATCGTAGGCTTTGGCGCCGGTAGTATTTATTTCCCTGCCTATTTCCTGTAAAATAAAAGACAGCTTCTTTCCTTTTGACTCTTCTGTTTCGGCGAGCACCACTTTGAAGTAATCACAATGGTTTCTCAAACGAACCATTTCTTCACTTATATCGATCTTTTCAATGTAATAGATAAGCTCCTGTTCAAGCCTGTTCTTGTCATAGTTTTCTTTGCCGGCAAATTCTTCCATCAGCTTGGTTATATCATCCCGGATGATCTGTTTGCGCTGTGGTTCCAGCTTTTGCACTTCTTCTAATTGTGCAAGTATATTTTGAACCCGGTACAATAGATCCTTCTCAAGAGATTTCCCTTCATCATCACGATGAATATTCAGATCATCAATAGCTAACAGGATCACTTTTTGAAACGCTTTCCATTCTTCATCAGTCAGGGTTTCACCAGTGGGTGTTATAACCTCCGGTAATTTTACCAGCGTACTTAATATGTTAGACGGATCTAGATTTAATTCCTTTGACAGATCCGCCAGCGGTTGATAATAGGCTTTTGCCAATTCAATATTGATGGAAACGGGCTTTGCATTGCCTGTTTCTTTTAAACTTATAGTACAATCTACGCTGCCACGACCAAGCTGGGAAGAAAGAATGCGGCGAATATCAAATTCAAATGGTTTTAAAAAAGCAGGAAGCTTTAGTTGCAGTTCAAACTGTTTGCCATTGAGAGATTTTATGTCAACGAGAAATGTTTTGCCACCAACAGATTTTTCAGCCCTTCCAAAGCCGGTCATCGATTTCAGCATGTAAATTTTTTTTTGAGTGAAGTAAAGATATTGGAAAAAGTTGAGCGATGAGGAGTTAATAAAGCGATACCCAATAGTACTCTTTCAATAGAAACGTTCATTTGATATAGCAAGAGTTCTATAAAAAAAATCTCCCCCGAAGATTCGGGGGAGAAATATGTGGATGGGTTAGTAAGTACCGGGAAATAAATTCCCTTCACAATATTAATTATATTTTTTTCTAACTAAAAAAAATTTTGAAGAAATTTTATTAACATTTGGTTTTTACTTGTGGATAATAGAACAAATAATGAATAAATGAAGTATAAAACGAAATTAAACACATCATCTTCACTTTTTGCTTCATCATTTGCATTGATAAAATCACTTCATTCATATTTTAAAAAGATAAAACGTGGATCTATCTGATAATTATCAATCATGCTGTGCATTGCAAAGCTGTTTACCTTTGAACAAATTCAAACATTATGCGATTGGATAAACCGATTCCCGTAAAATGGATCGCTGATTTCATTGGAGCAGAGATGACTGGAAACATAGAGGCTTCTGCAACTGGGATCAACGAAATTCATAAAGTGGAGAAGGGTGATATTGTTTTTGTAGATCATCCAAAATATTATGATACCTGTATCAATTCTGCTGCCACGATCATTATCATTAATAAGAAAACAGAGTATCCTGACGGGAAAACATTGCTCATTGTTGGTGATCCATTCGAAGCATACTTAAAACTGGTAAATCATTTTCGGCCTTTTACTCCTTCATCGAAAAATATCAGCGATTCTGCTTCAATCGGACAAAACACAGTTATTATGCCTAATGCTTTTATCGGCAACCATGTAATTATCGGCAATGATTGCATTATTCATCCCAATGTTACCATTTTGGATCATTGTGTGATAGGCAATAATGTTATTATACAAGCTGGTACTGTTATTGGCAGCGATGCATTTTATTATAACAAAAAAACCAACCGCGATATTCATTATAAAAAAATGATCAGTTGCGGAAGAGCAGTGATCGAAGATTCTGTAGAGATAGGAGCTAATTGCACAATTGATCGTGGTGTAAGCGGCGATACGGTGATCGGTGCCGGAACTAAGATCGATAACCTTGTACATATCGGTCATGATACAGAGGTTGGTAAAAATTGTTTGTTTGCAGGACAGGTTGGTATTGCCGGTGCTACAAAAATTGAAGACAATGTTATCCTTTGGGGACAAGTGGGAGTTAGCAAAACGCTTACAATTGGCAAAGGCGCCATAGTATATGCTCAAAGCGGCGTCAAAGATTCAATTGATGGCGGTAAAGTTTATTTTGGTTCGCCAGTTGAAGATGCAAGAGAAAAGATGAAAGAGTTTGTCTGGATAAAACGCATACCACAGCTTTGGGAAAAGGTAATGGGAAAGAAAGTTTAATTAAAGATTGAAATTCCTCAAGTCCACATTATTGTTCAGGAGGAGTATAATCATTCGGTACCTGGTCGGCAATATTTTTCCAACTCCAGTAACCAAAATTTATCCAGGCTTTTTGATCATAATAATAACCGTTTTGCTTTATGGTTATAACATCAAGCAGATCGATATAAGATATTTGAAAACCGATATTCATCGGTAATTTATATTTCTTCAGATACTCATTTTCAGGAGTTCTCTTTGTATAAGTGATGCTGATCCTTCTTGGAAAATAAATATCGATCTCGTTTAAACTATCAGCAGGAGTATACCATGTTGTGTCATACGGTTCCGTGATCTTATTGAATTTTTTATCATACATCTCATCGAGCATGTCAATTACAAAGCCACTTTGCGTTAAAGAACTATCATAATAACTATGCATAAAATGCAGCCTGCTGCCGAAATAGGCCTTTTGTCTATTCTTTTTCCAGAGTTGCATGCTGTCTTCGCCTGAAGAACGTTCTTCATAAAAGCTCAAACCCGTGTAACTGCATATATCTGTTTTGTACATAAAAAGAAATGAGTCAAGATTGTAACGAAGATTATATCCCAGTGCATTATTAAAAATAATCAATGCCGAGTCAGCAAGCACTTTTAATTTTTCTGATTTTCTGAAATAATAAAACTTTAATACTTCAGGATTTACCAAAACACACTGCGAAGAGAAAGGAGTAGTGCCGATGAAATTTTCAAGAAAGAATTTGCCATATTTGGTCCAGCCATCTTTTACCTCGTTACTGCTGCGTATCACCACTTCTTCAATACTTTTTTCTTCTTTTACCATTTCAATAACCAGGTCATTGGTTTTCATTTCAGGACTCATACGTATCATTCTTGATTTGTAACCAGTATAAGTGATTACCAGATCATAACCACCTTCTTTCAGGCTCAGAGAGAAGATTCCTTCTTTATTTGTTGCTGTGCCCTGTGTAGTATTTTGACAAAAGACCGAAGCAAATGACAATGGCTCTTTTGATGCTGAATCGATCACCTTTCCGGAGACTGTAAAGTTTGATTGGCTAAACCCTAAAACAAAAGAGATGCTCAAAAGGGTAAACAGGAATATTTTTTTCATAGAATAAACAATTGCCCAATAAAGATAATGCAGTTATGGTTTTAGTTGCATATTGATTACTGCATCTGCGTAGTTTTTGCAGGCTTTTGTGATGCTGGGCTCTAAGGACATAAAGGAAAATCCCGGCAATGCTTTTAGTATTTTATCGTTTTGCCAGTAAGTTTTACTTAAAGCGATCCTTGCAGTTTCTTTTGTAAGCAATGGTTTGGAGTTTTTCAAAAAAGATTTCATTTTTTCTATTCGCCAGGCAATACCGCTTAAAAAAGGCGTAGCCTCCCATTTAGGATGGTTATGTCCAAAGCCATCAGCAATAGCATCGAACAGTTTTTTAAACTCCCAATTTTCATGATTAATAATAAAACGTTCTTCGTTGATATAACTTTCCATTAATAGCACAGCGACCTTTGCAACATCTTCCACAGCAACAAATCCATTGACCCCTTTTGTGTACCATGGAAAACTTTTGTATGCATTTTTAAAAATGGCGCAACTGCTATCGTGCCAGTTGCCAAACCCAAGCACGGTGCTTGGGTTTATGATCACCGCATCCAATCCTTCCCCCATACCGCGCCATACTTCCATTTCTGCTTTGTTTTTACTGATGCCATAATGCGAATTCAATTTGCTTTCGACCCATTTTTTTTCTTCATTCACTTTTTCGCCGGTTGCAGTTCTTCCCAACGCAGAAATAGAGCTGATATGTACGAGCTTTTTTATTCCATTTTCAAGAGAAAGGTTAACAATATTGGCGGTACCATCAACATTTGTATTATACATCTGCTTTCTTTCTCTTTTATCAAAAGAAACCAGCGCCGCAGAATGAATGACTGCATCAGCACCCTGCATTGATTCATTAAGAGAAATAACATCCAGCACATCGCTATTTACCCATTCTACTTTATTTAAAATATCTGTGGAAATAAAAAAGGGTAGTTTGTTACTGCGACGGATTGCACGAACAGTATAACCCCTTTCAACAAGTTCTTTGATGATATAAGCCCCGATAAAGCCAGTGCCGCCTGTGACAAGTACTTTTTTCAATTTTAGATTTTAGATTGCAGATTTAAGCAGAAAAGCTTGTTTGGGCAAATTCTTAATAGCTATAATATCCTTTGTTAGTTTTCTTGCCCAGTTCACCTTTTTCAACTATTTCTTTCTGAATAAAAGAAGGCTTCAATCTTTCAGGTTCGCCAAGTTGTTCGTAAACAGAGCAGCTCACTGCATAATTAATATCATTGCCGATAAGGTCCATTAATTTAAATGGTCCCATTTTAAAACCGGTTGATTCCATCAATGAATCGATCTTCGCAAGATCAATTAACTCTTCTTCTACCAATCGTAATGATTCAATATAAAAAGGTCTTGCTACACGGTTTACGATAAACCCTGGTGAATCTTTACAAAGTACCGGCGTTTTGTTCATCTGTTTTGCAAGTTCAATGATGATATTGGTTGTTTGCTCATTTGTAAGATCTGTTTTCACCACTTCCACCAGCTTCATGATAGTGGCAGGATTAAAGAAATGCATACCTATAACCCGTTCAGGATTTTTTACTCCTTTGGCAATTTGTGTTATGGAAAGTGATGAAGTGTTGCTGGCAAAAACTGTTTCGTTATGATTGATCTCGGCCAGCTGATTGAATAAAGCGACCTTGGCTTCGGGTTTTTCAATAATGGCTTCAATGATCACATCCCCCAGGCAATCATGCAGGTTATTGGTGAAACGAAGATTGTTCAGAGTTTCCTCTTTTGCGTTTCCTGTGATCTTACGTTTTTCTACAAGGGATTGTAAATTCTTTTCAATAGAACCCTTTGCTTTTTCAAGCACCACATCGTTTAACTCATAAAGTATAACATAAAAACCTGATGAAGCAGCTGCTTGTGCAATACCACTGCCCATAGTACCAGCGCCGCAAATGCAAATGATAGAACCGGGATTCATGAGATTATTAAATGATTATTAGGATAAAGATAGCTGAATAGAATTACAGGATGTACAAGAGAGTGACACAACGGAAGCCTAATAGTAATTCCAGAGCTGGTTAAATAAAATGAATCGTGTGAATTGCTTCGTCCATTTCGCTTTGCTCAGTGTCCTCGCAATTAAACAGCTGAAGTAAACTGTTTCAGGAACCTTATATCATTCTCGCTGAAAAGACGAATATCATTGATGCCGTATTTCAATAATGCAGGTCGTTCGATGCCCATACCGAAGGCAAAGCCTGTGTATTTATTTGGATCAATGCCGCAATTAGATAAAACATTCGGGTGCACCATGCCGCTGCCAAGTATCTCAAGCCAACCGGTTTTCTTACATACATTACAACCTGCGCCTTTGCAAAGCATGCAACTGATATCCATCTCGGCACTTGGCTCTGTAAAAGGAAAATAAGATGGGCGGAAACGGATCTTTACATCGCTACCATACATTTCTTTTGCAAAAAAGTAAAGCGTTTGTTTCAGATCGGCGAAAGAAACATTTTCATCAATATATAAACCTTCTACCTGGTGAAAGAAGCAATGACTTCTTGCACTTACAGTTTCATTGCGATACACACGTCCGGGACAAATAATGCGGATCGGTAATTTGCCTTTCTGCATTTCCCGTATCTGGATATTACTTGTATGTGTTCTTAATAACCAATCAGGATTTTGCTGCACATAGAATGTATCCTGCATATCTCTTGCCGGGTGATGCTGGGGAAGATTCAATGCAGTGAAATTATGCCAGTCATCTTCGATCTCTGGTCCTTCGGCAACTGCAAAACCTAATCGCTGAAAAATTGAAATGATACGGTTGGTCATCAAACTAATTGGATGACGGGTGCCAACGGGGATCAAATCACCAGGAAGAGTCAGATCTAAGTTTGAGGTTTGAGGTTTGAGGTTTGAAGTTGATGATCTCAATTCCTCATATTTTGCCTCTGCAAATTGCTTGAACTCATTTAGTATTTGTCCAAATTCTTTTTTCTTTTCATTCGGCACGTTTTTCATTTCACCCATAATGGTTTTCACCAGCCCTTTTGTGCC
>DATDCP010000017.1:0-3252 GCA_036524255.1 Chitinophagaceae bacterium | reverse complement strand
ATCTGGGTAGTATTTGCATTTCTTTTCCTTTATAATATTATTCTTATTGATAAAAATGATGTAACAGGACGTTCACTTATTATTTTTTCATTGGCATTTGCTACTATCGGGTTTATAGTTTCAGCATCACTTGTTTTTTATTTAAAAAATGCGTTTCGCCATTACCCTTTTTGGCTTTCAGTGGTGTTAAAAATGCTGTTAACATTTGTACTTTTTATATTGATCGCATTTGTTATGCTAGCTGGTTATTCTGTATTTGGTCAAGAAGGAACACTTGATGAATTTGCCGACGACTTCTACCGAAATGTTTTTCTTAGCCGGGCCTTTATGATCTTCATGTTTGACCTGGCAATCATGACCCTGCTTACGATCACCATGCTCGAGGTAGTAGATAAATATGGTCCCGGCGGGTTTTGGGGCATGATGCGTGGGAAATATGTTAAACCAAGGATCGAGAACAGGATATTTATTTTTCTTGATATGAACAATGCAACAACTATTGCAGAAAAACTAGGACATACAAAATATTTTCGATTGCTCAGGGACTTCTTTGCCGAAATAACCATTCCGCTTCTTGCTAATGGTGGAGAGATTTATCAATATGTCGGCGATGAGGTTGTACTTTCCTGGAAAAACACTCCGCTCAACAAACAGAGATCTTTTAAATTTTTGCGACAGGCATTCTTTTTATTGAAAAGACGAGAAGCAAAATTCATGAAGCGATACGGTATTTGCCCAACTTTCAAAGCAGGGATACATTCAGGCGAAGTAACAGCAGGGATTATTGGAATTGTAAAGAAAGATCTTGTATATAGTGGTGATACATTAAATACCGCTGCTCGTATAAGAAGTAAATGCCATGAACTTGAAGAAACATTTGTTGTATCAGAAGGTTTTCTTCATGAGTTCTCCACCCCATTTGCTTATAAAGTAAATGAGATCGGTGAAATGGAATTAAAAGGAAGAGCAGAAAAAGAAAAGCTATTCTCAGTAATTTTTGAATAATGGGGTCAACAGAATTAGACATACATCATCGCCAGCTTATCATCTATTCTAATATTATCACTTATGGTAATGCTGCTGATCCTGAGATCACAAGATCCATAGGAGAAGAAATTGAAACGATGTGGAATGAACCTAATGCAAGCTTGAAGTTTGAAAATTTGTCCAAGGGGACTCCTTCGGAGAAGTTTGATGTTAGATTTAAAATTCATTCATGGCATAATCCATCAATTACCCCTTTTGATATTTACAGAAACATGGATCCAAAGAATAATTATTTCCGTATTGAAGAGTTTTCACATAATCATATATCATTTGTTGATGGATTGAATTGTAATAGTGGTTATTTCAAATTAGAGAACTTATACAAAGGCTCAACTACAGCTGCTCATGAGTATGGTCACACAATAGGATTGAATCATCCAAAGAACATGGATATAAGGGGACAAGGTATACCCGGCATCATGTATCCGCGAGGAACATTGGTTGATCCGCAATTTCAATATGATCCATCAAAACCTGCAGGAGTTACAGGTGGCACAATGCACCCAATGTATAGAAAAGTAAAGCTGGAAGATATTGAAGCACTGAATCTTCGTCGTCTCGATTTTCATCATGGCAAAGCGGTGCTTGGTAAGTTTACAAATGTTTGGCATGAAGATCATGCAAAGGTCAGACCGGAAGATTTTTTTGGTGAGATAATTGAAGAATAGCTGACCCTATATCCGGGTATTGAAAAATAAACCCCGCTTGTTGAATTTTTTCTGAACTGACGGTTGCACTTTTCAAAACTTCAACACTCATTTCACCTAGCCTGATCTTTAAAGCAAAAGTGGGAACATGAACAGGAATGTAGGATCTGCCTCTCTCCTTTGCAATTTTCAACACCAATTCCTTATTTGAAATTGGATAAGGTGCTACTGCGTTGTAAACTCCTTCCATCTTTTCATTTTCCATAGCAAAAAGAATTGTTCTTATTAAATCGTCTATATGGATCCAGCTAACAATCTGTTTTCCGCTTCCAAGTATTGTTGCGAATGCAAATTTTAATGGCTTTTTAAACTCGGGATAAGCACCCCCTTCATTACTTAAAACAATTCCAATACGGATCTTCACTAATCGTTTGCCAAGAAAAGATGCTGGTTCTATGGCTGCTTCCCATAGTTTACAGGTTTGTCCAAGAAAATCATTTGATGACGGATCATCCTCTGTAAATTTTTTCCCATTATTCTTATCAGGTCCGTACCAGCCGATTGCTGTAGCAGATATTACCGTTTTGACCCTATTCGAAAGATTCTTTAAACTATCAGTTATCAGTTTTCCACTATCAACTCTACTACTAACTATTTCCTTTTTTCTTTTTTTTGTCCACCTTTTTTCTGCTACTGATGCGCCGGCGAGATGGATAATGTAATCTGCTTTTGCAAATGCATTTTTGTCTATTGTTTGTTTCTCTACATCCCAAATAGCATAAGTTAACCTATCGCTTCCTGCTTTTTGTTTATCGTTAAGGTGTCGTGTAAGAATAATCACATTAAAACCTCTCTCGATCAATGCTTGTGTGAGTGCTTTGCCGATCATTCCTGTGCCTCCGGTTATTAAAACTGTTTCCATGAATTTGATTTACCTTTTAGTTAAACCATTCAAACCTTTATTTGTTCAACCAGGATCAAAATTATAATGATGATATCACCATTTTACGTCTTCTTTATCCACCCCCAATTGAAAATTCATTTTCATTGAACTACTTCCCCCGCCAGCGGGGGACAATATGCATTCATTTATTTCGAATAAAGTGAGTTGTAATATCCCCCGCTGGCGGGGGTCGGATGTCCGACTATCGACAAAGATCGAAAGGGGGTGGACCAAGTTGAAGAGAAATACAAAACGTACAAGAGTGCGACGCAAGAAAAGATGATTAGAATTACCAAAGCTGGTAACATAATCATAGACTTCACAAAAAATAACCCCCCGATAGAAATCGGGGGGAACAACTAAAAACACAAGCCCGAAATAAGGCTGGTGGAAGTAATTCAAAAGGATTAGGATTCGTTTATCCAACGGCTATTTTAATCCGGTTTTTTTCCGTCTAGGAATGTATTGATGGTGCTGATCTTTGTTTGATTGTTTTCGTCAGTCTTGACTTCGTAGTTGCTGTAAAAGTTTTCAACTGCATTAGCGGAGTTGCCATACAATTCCATATTGCGGCGGATATAAGCCGGCACAGTCTCAAACTCATTATTCGGGTCG
>DATDCP010000016.1:0-6163 GCA_036524255.1 Chitinophagaceae bacterium | reverse complement strand
ATTTTTTGCACGGTTCAGTTTATAAAAAAGCATCATTTCATTTGATGGGTCGTGTGCCTTCCACCTTACTGCATAATATTTATCGTTGGTTGCTCTTCCGCCAGAATAAGACTTGTCATACATCACCGGGCCGAAAATTGTGTAGGCGACAGTATCATAAAAATCTTTTTGTCCTGCAATTTTGAAAGTATCGATCTGCAATTCTGCTCTTTTCCATTCATTATTGAACCAGTATTCCTGCTTACTGTCATCTTTAAATTTAATTTCATAATAATCTCTTACATCTCTCATTGCATTTGTAAAACCCCATGCGCAACTGTCATTAAAACCAATAATAATACATGGCGCTCCGGGAAATGATGCACCATAAGAATTGAAATTGGGAGTATGCAACTGCATCTCGTACCACAATGAAGGCATATTAAGACTCAGGTGAGGATCATTACAAAGTATTGGTGCGCCGCTTTGAGTTTTTATACCTGCAACAGCCCAGTTATTACTTCCATTATCTCTATCGGGTTTTATTTCATTTATCGCTGTACTATTCTTCCATGAAGAAAAGATAGAATCCGCATTGGCAGGCGCAACAACTTTTACAGAGGGCTCAGGAAAAATAGTTCCTTTTGGAACTATAGGATCAAGCGAATCTTGCGTGACCGGATAAAGTTTATCGAAATCGCTTGCATCAAAAACTGTTTTTGCATTCGAATATTCCATGTCATTCTCAGGCCCCGCAAGATCAAGACTCATGTATTTAAGGAATAAAGCGATCTTGAGATTATCCCATTTTTCAGGTTTATAATCAAGCAGTTTGTATTCTAATGGCAATTCACTTTCTTTCAAATTTTCTATATATGCATTTACGCCGGCAGAATATGCATCACAAGCTGATTTTGATTCGGGATCTTTTTCTGATTCTTCCACTGATCTTTTTGCAGCGTAAACCATACCAAGCCGGCGCATATTCCTGTCGAAATTTAGGATAGCAGAATCTTTTCCTGCGCCAAGTATTTCACTTAATCTTCCTGCTGCTGCTTTAGCCTGGAATTCCATTTGCCATAATCTGAATTTTGCATGTAAGTAACCTTGTACAAAATATGCGTCTTCATCATTTTCGGTAAACACATGTGGTACCAACCTGTTATCAAAATAGATCTCAGCTTTACCTTTTAAGCCAGCAAATGTCAGATCTGCCGAAAAATTATTTTCAGCGGGTTCAGCATTTTGCCAAACACCAAATTGCGGGCTTAAAAATTTACCGATGGGCGGAACGGCTCCCCATTTTTTATTAAACCCAAAAACCAACCCGGTAGTGATAACAGCTGTGATAAGAAAAGGCCCAATTCTCATACTCAATAAATATTTCGGGAAAGTAAGAAAAAACAGTCATTTCCTGAGATGAATATGAAGAATCATATTTAATAGTTATTTGCAATGATTTAATCTTTATTTATCTCACTGCTTTTTCATTAATTTTAATCAAAACAACTAAATATGCCCTTTATAATTTTACTTGTAATTATACTTGTCATCGTTCTATGGGCGGTGAGTCTTTATAATCGCCTTGTAAGTTTGCGTAACCGAAGGCAAAATGCATTTGCGGATATCGATGTACAACTTCGTCAGCGGCATGATCTTGTTCCGCAATTGGTAGAAACCGTAAAAGGATATGCTGGTCACGAACGTGGTGTTCTTACTCAAGTGACTGAAGCAAGAACCGCAGCAATGTCTGCAAAAACAATTGATGACAAAATTGTGGCAGAACAACAATTGACATCTGCGTTGCAAGGTTTACGGGTTCAGGTGGAAGCATACCCTGATCTGAAAGCAAATCAAAATTTTTTACAGCTGCAGGAAGAGTTAAGTGATATAGAAAACAAACTCGCTGCTTCAAGAAGATTCTTTAATGGCGCCACTACCGAATATAATAATGCCGTGGAAACCTTTCCATCCAACCTTATCGCCAATAATTTTGGTTTCAAACGTGAGATCATGTTTGATCTTGGTACGGAAGGAAGAACAAGAATGGAAGAACCACCGTCTATTAAATTTTAGGTTTACGATCTCAGATTTTAATGAAATACATCGGACTTCATCAACAGATCCAAAGAAATAATCTTAACTCATTTCTTTTATTGATCTCATTCCCTGCCTTATTGATAGGAATGTTCTATATCATTATTTATTTTGTTGCAAAGGATAATGCTTCAGAATACCCGGGTGATAATTATCCAATTTCCATAGATCCTAATGCGATGTTTCTTTCTGTTGTTCCATTTATTCTTATCGGTGTGGGTATTTGGTTTTTAATTGCATGGGCAGGGCATGCAACATTTATTCGTTTAGCCACGGGAGCAAAACCATTGGACAGGAAAGAAAACAAAAGAGTTTATAATCTTGTTGAAAACCTTTGCATCTCAAAAGGTATGAAGATGCCGAAGATAAATATCATTGAAGATGATTCTCTGAATGCGTTTGCGAGTGGTATTGATGAAAAAAGCTATTCTGTTACATTATCGAATGGAATAATCAATAAACTAAATGATGAAGAGCTGGAAGGAGTAATTGCACACGAGCTTTCTCATATCCGTAATCGTGACGTACGGGTTTTAATTATCTCGATCATCTTCGTTGGCATATTTGCCTTTCTTGCTGAAGTTGCTTTTCGCAGTCTGCGATTTACAGGTCGTGGTAAAAAAGATAGTAAAGGCGGTGGAGCTATTATACTTATTGCAATTATAGTTACGGCGCTTGCTTACCTGATATCTATGTTACTTCGTTTTGGTATTAGCAGGAAAAGAGAATACCTGGCCGATGCCGGTGCTGCTGATATGACAAAAAAACCGTATGCACTTGCTAGTGCTTTAAAAAAGATCTCTGCTGATCCTTTCATTGAAGCAGTTGAAAACCGTGATGTGGCGCAATTGTTTATTGATAACCCACGGGTATCACATCGCAAATCGGGTTCCTGGGATAATTTATTTTCGACTCACCCTCCTATTGAAAAAAGAGTTGAATTGCTCGAGCAGTTTGTTTGAAGTTGAAAATCTAAAAAGAATTAACTCAAATAAAAAACTCCGCACCATTGTGCAGAGTTTAATAGTTATAAATTTATTTCATCAAAATCCGCTACACGCTGTAGGGTCTGGGTTTGAAGTACAGTGATTATTGCAGATCCATCTTCCGATATTACCGGTTGCTACCCGCACACCAGTTGTATCAGTACTTGCAGGAAATATTCCATTTTGAAGATCAGCATAAGTTAGTGTTGAAAGGAAAGTTTCAACTCTGTTGTAATCACTGGCAACCGAAGTTGGGATCGCATTGCCACTATTAACGCAGTTCAAGCTTAGTTGTATAGCAGAGGCCTGGAAAAAAGCTCTTCTTACCAAATTGTTTTGTGGAGGCCAAAGTGCAGCTCCATCCTGCTTGTTTACTTCTAAATTTCCAAATTTCACATTTTGGCACCAGGACAAAAGATTAGGGTTGCTGAACCAGTACCCTTGCGAATATGCACACCATGAAATTGTAGGTATTGTACAATCCTGCTTACAATAATATAAAGCGGTTGCCCATTCATTTGCATTACTGGGATTAATTAAAAAAGGTGCTCCCCATGCTGGCTGATCTGTGCCCCCAGTACAATCTGTTGCGTTACTAAATTGCCTGACAGAAGCCCGCATGGCAATAAAATACTGCTCATTTGTCGAACACAGAGAACTGTTATCTGAAAAGAGAGAAGATAAAAGCACCCGAAAAGTGAATGTTTGCTTCAGGTCGCAGAAATTCAAAACTTGCTTACCGGGAAATTGTCCATAAACCGGGTTTCCATCTGAGTTTTTGGGAATAGCTGATTCACGCCCTGCATATGCATGTGCATCACCAATATACCAGTTAGCTGTAAGATTATAAGTTAAGTATAAATAAAAGCCATCATTACCTACGGTTACAGTACCTATATCGGTGCCATCTTTAATTTTCAGGTTTGAGGTTAGAACAAATCCACAAAAAGAAACAGTAGGCAATGTGAATATTGATTCATAAACACTCGGTGTTTCAGTTGGAGGAACAGGTGGGACTTCTACAGGTTTATGTTTTTTGCATGAAAGAAATCCTATAAGGAGTGGCAATAGCAAAAATGCCAATAGTTTCACGGAGCGGGTTAAGAGCATCATTTAGTTTTTTAGGTAACGGGATTAATTGTCGTGGTCTTTCAAGGATGGAACTACAAAAATAGACTGTATATAGGGAAGGTGCAAGTATAGATAGGTTTAATTTTTTACAAATAAATTCTGTTATGAATTAGTAGTATTTATACCTGAAGACCAGTCTCAAATCGCTAAAAACATTTTTATTTTCCAACACTTGCCTGTCAAACTGCGTATATGTATTTACATAAACCCTTATGATCACTCTGAAGCGTCCTTTAGAAATTTTAATTTATAGTAAATACCCCATTAACCGATATAAAGTTGACTATGAAAATTTAATTCTTTGTAAATCCTACGGCTACTTTAAAATTAGCCAACCCCTCTATGTAAACTTTTTTCACACTGCAGGCAGCCCGAAAAAGGCTGCTGCAGGATGGAAAAAATAGATTGATCTGTAGCCTCAACATCATTGCAATTTCAAATTCCCGGTATTATTTTTACCCTCAGTATTTCTAAGCCATAAAGCTCCAATTCCTAAAAGCCACATGATAATTTTTTCCAAATGTCTTTCCCGAAAAGTACCCTATCTGAACAAGACCTTATTAAAGGTTGCATCCTCAATGACAGGAGGGTGCAAGAACTGCTATATAAGCAGTACTGTTCGTCATTGATGGTGCTTTGTAAATCTTATGCAAAAAATGAAGAAGATGCCGTTGAAATCTTACAGGACGGATTTCTAAAAGTTTTCCAACAAATAGACAGTTACGATGCGAACAAATCATCTATATACACGTGGATGCGAACGATCATGATCCACGCTGCTATAGATTTTTTGCGTAAACAAAATAGAAAGAATATATCGGTAGAATGGAAAGAAGAACATGAACCAGTCATAGAGGCTGAAGCATTGCAACGAATGTCAGCGCAGCAAATACAATATATGCTACAACATTTGCCATCAACCACCAGGGCAGTGTTTAACTTGTATATAACAGAAGGATATAACCACAAGGAAATTGGTGAATTATTGAAGATGAGTGAAGGAACAAGCAGATGGCATTTAAGTGAAGCCAGAAAGTATTTGATCAGTTTATTAAAAGCAAAAGAAAGAGCATGAACAAGCACCACGCATACAAGAACATTTTAGAAAGGAAGCTTGAGCAGCTACCAGCTGCTGATGCAGATCTTTTATGGAATGATATGCATTCTATTCTTGACAAAAAGATGCCTCAAAAAAAGGAAAGGCGTCATCTTATAATATGGTTTCTTAGCAACCAAGGCCTTTTATTGCTGACCATTGGTTTGCTTGTGATTACTGGTTCTTCTTTGTTCTTTTTATCTACCAAGGAAAATTCTGCTGTCACAATTAAAAAATTACCTTCTTCTCAACAACCCGATAAACTCATTGAAGATAACTTAGCAAAATTTTCGCAGGAACCTAAAGGAACTATAACAACTACAAATGAATCAGATCAAAAAACCAGGCATAACGTATCTGCAATTACGGTTTTAGCCAATTCAGTTGATCATGTCATCACTAACAGTTCTACAAGGAGACAAACAGCTAAGCAATCAAAAAAATATCCAACTGCAGATCAATTAAAGAAGCCAATTCAGGACAAACCTAAAAGCAGCGAAGATTTTGCCATTGCTTCTGTTAATTTGGAATCAATCCATCATTTTCTTATTGCATCAAACCATAACGAAGAAAAAAAATATTTTAATCCCCAATTGGAGCCTGTGGCTAATAAGGCGAAACTAAACAACAGGAATAATAACGAAAGAGGGATCTATGCAGGCATTATGTTCGGAGTTGACATGAGCTCAGTACATTTTCAATCAGCAAAGACTGGTGGAACAGCGGGATTCATTATTGGGTATGCCTTCAATAAAAAATGGAGTATAGAGAGCGGTCTGCTTTGGGATACAAAAAGAGTTTATGATGATGGTACTTATTTCAATCCACCAGGATACACACCAACAAACGGAGTAACCATAACAGCTGTGAATGG
>DATDCP010000015.1:0-12050 GCA_036524255.1 Chitinophagaceae bacterium | reverse complement strand
TTTATGCTCCATGATCATGCGAATGCTCATCTGCAAAACCCTCACCGTCCTGTTTTTCCAGGTTATCCATTTTATCTTTCTGTGTATCTCCACTTCTCTTCAATATATGTTTGATCTCCGCCAACGCAATAACCGGGAAGAATTTTGAGAATAAGAAATAGCATGTAAAGAACAAACCAAATGTTCCCATATAAAATCCAACCTCCCAAATTGTAGGTCGGTAATAAGTGGACCATGCTGATGGCAGGTAATCACGATAAACAGAAGTAACGATGATCACAAATCTTTCAAACCACATTCCCACGTTTACAAGAACTGACATAAAGAAAGTCACCACAAGGTTTCGTCTCATTTTTCTTATCCAGAAGAACTGTGGGGAAACAACATTACAAAACATCATGATCCAATAACTCCATCCAAGCGGACTGCTTAGGTTCAAACGATTTTCAGCAAATGCATACCATTCGTATTCGTTAGCGCCATACCATGCAATGAATAATTCTGTTAAATATGCGATACCAACTATTGAACCAGTTAATACAATGATCTTATTCATCACATCAATGTGCTCGATCGTTATATATTCTTCAAGTCCTAATACTTTTCTTGTAACAACCAACAACGTCTGCACCATCGCAAATCCGGAGAAGATGGCACCCGCAACAAAGTATGGTGGGAAGATGGTTGTATGCCAACCGGGAACAACCGACGTGGCAAAGTCAAAGGATACTATCGTATGCACTGATAATACAAGTGGTGTACTCAAACCAGCTAACACAAGCGATAATGCTTCATGACGCTGCCAGTGTTTTGTACTTCCTGTCCAACCAAATGCTGCCACACCATAAAACATTTTTCTCCATTTCTTTTTTGCACGGTCACGAAGTGTTGCAACGTCAGGGATCAAACCACTATACCAGAATAAAAGTGAAACGGTAAAATATGTTGAGATCGCAAATACGTCCCAAAGAAGTGGTGAGTTAAAGTTTACCCATAACGGACCTCTTGTATTTGGATAAGGTAATACGAAGAATGCATCCCATACACGACCCATGTGCCAGATCGGAAATTGACCAGCACATATTACCGCAAAGATCGTCATCGCTTCTGCTGCACGGTTTACTCCTGTTCTCCAACCCTGGCGGAACAATAACAAGATCGCAGAGATCAATGTTCCGGCGTGACCAATACCGATCCACCAAACGAAGTTTGTGATATCCCAACCCCAACCAACAGTTTTATTCAAATTCCACTGACCGACTCCATAAGTCACTTCCATCGTTACGGATAGAATTCCAAAACATAAAAACAATACAGAAATGATAAAACCGATCCACCATGCACGGCTTGGTTTTGCTTCCACCGGGCGGCAGATATCTTCGGTTACCTGGTGATAATCCTTACTACCCTCAACCAGTGGCGGTCTTATCTGTGATTCGTACCTGATTAATCCCATTTGTTTAAGCTTTGAGCTGTTAGCTATGAGCTATGAGCTTTTTATTTTTATTTAGTCAACTTTCTATTCTCTATTCAACTTTTGTTGCGACGCTCCGTTCATCTTTCTATCCTTTACTGAGCAGCTGCGTCGTCCCGATTAAATCGGGAAGCTTGTCGAAGGGTCGCACTCTTATACGTTCCGATCTCTACTCGTCATTTTTAATGCGCAGCTTCTGTTTTCTTTTCTTCAGTTGCATGAGCTCCAGCCGCTGCATGTTCTTTTATCTTGCTTTCGATCATCTCACTTGTATTCCTGATCTTGGCCAGGTAGTTCACATTCGGCAATGTGTGTACCTGCTCTATCACATAGAAAAGACGATCATCATTTTCTGCTCTTGTTTTTGCGATCACACTTTCTTTATCTTTTACATTACCAAATACAATTGCTTCAGTAGGACAAGCCTGCATACATGCAGTCTTTGCTTTACCATCTGCCAGCGTAGTGTTTGCTTTCTTTGCATCCAATTTTGCTTCCTGCAAACGTTGAACGCAGAATGAACATTTTTCGATCACACCTCTTGAACGAACGGTTACATCAGGATTCAATACCATTCTTGTAAGATCATCATTCATTTGCTCAACAACAGGATCAAGCTTACCAACTAATTTTTGATCACGATTATTCGGGAAGCTGTCAGCGCCGTTATAATCGGCCCAGTTAAAACGACGAACTTTATAAGGACAGTTATTGGCACAATATCTTGTACCAATACAACGGTTATAGGTCATTTGATTTAATCCTTCACTGCTGTGGTTAGTGGCAGCAACAGGACAAACATTCTCGCAAGGAGCATTATCACAATGCTGGCAAAGCATTGGCTGAAACACTACTGCTTTTACATCATCAGGATTTTTTTCATTGGTTACAAAGTAGCGGTCTATACGCAACCAGTGCATATCATGATACCGGGCTACTTCACTTTTACCAACAACAGGAACATTGTTTTCAGCATGACACGCAACAACACAAGCGCCACAAGCATTACAACTATTCATATCTACACTCATTCCCCATTTCAATCCAGGTTGAGCATGATCAGGATAAATAGTCGCCTCTGTGCGGAAGTCACCAGTGTTAGGCGCAAAGTCAGCAGCAAGATGTTCACGGAATCTTTTGAACTGCTTACGATCATGTACAAAAGAAGCCAATGATGTTTCTTTCACCACCTCACTTCTGTTCTCGTATGAATTATGCACTTGTGCCTGTGCAATACGGTATTTACTTCCTGTATCTTTTATTGAAACGTCAGGAATATAATAATCTCTTGTTGTTCCATTTGAAGAGGAGAATTGGTAGACATTTTTACCAACTTCTCCCGCTGCTTTTCCAAGTTCTTTTGCTCGTCCATATCCAACAGCTATTGCAATTGTATTTGGATCCATTCCCGGAATGATCAATACTGGTAATTCAAAAGCTGGTTTACCTGGAACAGTTATAGAAACAACAGGCTTTTCCGGGAAGTACTCATAATTATTAATATGTCTTTCAGAACCGCCGATCAGGTCAACACCAACAACATTCTTTGCCATCGTCATGCTCATCATCACATAGTTGTCCCATGTTGCCTTTGTGATCGGGTCAGGTAATTCCTGTAACCATGGATTGGTTCCTTGCTTACCTGTACCAATAGAAACTTTTTGATAAAGAACCAATTCAACTTCTCCACCTTTTTTTATTCCGGAGATCGCAGCAACAGCACCTTCAACAGTTGCATTATTAAACGAACCCGGTGAAGCAGCAGTAGTTGCTGGTATGACAATTGGGGGTTTCGCTCCTGTAGTATCAGCAGTAGCTTGCTTAGCGGTGAATGTTTTTACATTCCCATCGATCACTCCTCTTTGAAGCGCAGCATCTAATGCAGCTTTAGACCCAAGCTTTGTTTCCCAATAATTCTTAAAATAAGTTTCGTAGTCGGTATTGTTACCACTCCATTTTAATAATGAAGTTTGAAAGGCTCTTGTTTTGAAAAGCGGATGAATAGTTGGTTGAATGAAACTTGTATATCCTGATTTTGGTTCTGCATCACCCCAGCTTTCTAAAAAGTGATGTGAAGGAATTACATAGTTACACTGTTGTGTAGTTTCATCAAGATATTCATTAAAAGAGATCTTTGTTTTTACTTTGGCCATCGCGGTTTTAAACTTCTCGCTATCGTAGTAATCATAAACCGGGTTAGCACCATAGATCATCAATGTGCTTACACTTCCACTATTCATGTCAGCAACTAACTGGGTGATATCTGCATCAACACCCTGGCGAAAATTTAAAGTAGCGGACCAATCGATAACAGAACCATACGCACCGATAGCATTGTTGATCGCATTTACAATTGTCTGCACATTTACATCATTACTTCCGCTTACTACAACTGCTGCGCCTTTGCTTGCCATTATTTCAGTGGCAGCTTTTGTAATTCCTGCTTTTACTTTATCACTTAAAGCAGTTGTTGCCGCATTACCAGCAATAGCAGCGAGTAACGCTGATGCAACAGCACCTGCTTCAGATGGACGATGAGTAAATCTTTCATCAGCATTCGCACCGGTCATGCTCATAAAGCTTTCGAACTGCAGATGCCTGCTCATTTCAGAACCGCCATCTTTCAATTTTCTTTTTTGAGAATATTGACGGGCAAACTCAACAGGATTTAACCATGTACCCAAAAAGTCAGCACCAAGACTTACGATCACTTTAGCGTTTGCAAGATTGTAAGAAGGGATTGCTCTTTTTCCAAATGTTGCTTCATTCGCCATCAGCATTCCGCTGAAAGAATCAGCATCATACTGCACATGTTTTAACCCTGGATATTTTGCAATAATTTCTTTTGTAGTTACTGATGTGATAGTGCTTGTAAGTAAAACAGGATTTGTAGCACCTGCCATTGCATCACCTATCATTTTATCAAGCTGCTCAAAAGTTGGAACTTCTTCAAACTTATCGCCAGCTTTTCTTTTCGGATGAGTCAGCCTGTTTGTATCATAAAGATCAAGAACAGAAGCCTGTGCTCTTGCCGATGTTCCTCCTCCTGTGTATGTACATTCATTATTGCCTTCGATCTTAATCGGACGACCATCTCTTACTTTAGCAAGTATTGGCAACACATCACCATCCTGAACATAAGTTGTTGCATAGTATTTTGAAACTCCCGGAACAATATCAGCTGGTTTATTGGCAAATGGAATTGCTTTTCTTACCGGTGTTTTACAACCAGCGGCAATAGCAGCAGCAGCGGTGCTGAATCCAAGATATTTCAGAAAGTCACGACGCGGAGATGTAGCATCCAGCCAACCTTTATTATTTCTATCTTCAAAAGGAAGGTCCTCCTGGAATTCATTCTCAATTTTCTTTGCCAGCTCTTCACTTCCTTTCAGCTCGCCGAAACTTTGCCAATATTTATTATCGCTCATATAAACCCTAAATCCCTAAAGGGACTTTTAGACTCTGAATTTTACAATCATCTTAAATAAGAAAAACTCAGATGTGGTTAATAAAATTTTATTTCTAATCGCTCTTATTAATTTAAAAATCTGATACAACCTAAGTCACCCCTTTAGGGGGACAGGGGGTAGTATTAATAATGACATTTTTGACACTCCAAACCGCCGATATCTTTTACAGTTACGCTATCCATCTTTCCACTTTTAATATCACTATGGAATTTCTCGTATATACTATAAAATTTATTTCCTGTTGCTTTGCCTGAACTGTCTGTTTTATAAAAATCAACTTTTGTATCGCGATGACAGTTAACGCACCAACCCATGCTTAATTCTGAGTACTGGTACACTTCATCCATTTCTGTGATCTCTCCATGACAAGACTGGCACTGTACTTTACCTGCTTTTATATGCTGAGAGTGATTGAAATAAACATGATCAGGCAGGTTATGAATTTTAGTCCAGCTAATAGGTTTTGCTTTTGAGGGATCCCAGGCAGCTGCATTTTTAGGATCAAAGCCAGCATAGCTGTATAATTTTTCGATCTCTCTTGTACCATCTACCTCAGTTCCATCTGCTCTATAAAGTTTGGGACCTTTCTCGTAAGTATTAATAGATTTATGGCAATTCATACAAACATTCACTGATGGAATTGCGGCATGTTTGCTATCCATAGCAGCGCCATGACAATACAAACAATTTATCTGGTTGATACCTGCATGCACCTTATGAGAATAGAAGATCGGCTGTTCTGGTTCATAATTTTTTTGACGTCCAAAATCTATTAAAGCACTGGCTGTAAAATAACCGCCAACAATAAAAAGTATAACTGAAAAAAGAGCTATGTAAACTTTATTCTTATAAAAAGGAACAGGTTCCGGACGATGAATTCCTTCATGGTCATCGCTTAATTTTTTCAAATTGCTGTTAACCTGCATCAGGATAAGAGCAATGAGAGCCATGATCAGTGAAATGATCCCGAACATTAATGCGCCACCACCACCATCTTTTCCACTGCCATCAGTTGAAGTTGGGGGCACAGGGGGAACCCATTCATTCGTATATTTAATAACTGCATCAAGTTCCGGATCTGTAATTTGTCCCTCAAAAACCTGCATCGGCGTTGGCTTCAAGTTTACAGCTTCGATTGCTCTTGGATATCCAGCTTTTACGGCATTCTCCCAATTCTTGATCCAAATGTGAAGTGCTTTAGTATCCCCACCCCACCTGTCAACAACACCTTGCAAGTCAGGTCCTGTCGCATCTTTGCCCATTGTGTGGCAGCTTGCACATTTAGCTATGAATATAGCTTTACCATCCTGCGCATTGATCTTTGAAAAGGAAAAAACAAAAAAAGTAACTAGAAGTAATAATCTTGTTGGTGTGAAATACTTATCTGGAATCATAGAAGCAATTAGATCTAAAGAATGTGGATAAAATCTCTTAACCGGCTGCAAAAATAAGTCATGAAGGCAACAAAAGTTCAACACGTTTAAATTTTTTTTGATCCGCTTCCAGACTGCATTTCAAAGGATTTCAATGTTGTTCTTATTAAAGCGGATTCAACAATGTCACTATTCTGTCAACCTTTGTGAAACAAATTTTTTTTTGTTATTAATGATAGTTGTTTTATCCGATTTTTGCGAGAATGTCTTCCTTCTAATTGATCGTAACAAAAAAATTTGTGCATGTTTGAGAAATTAAGGCAAAAATGGAAAGTAAACGTTTTTCAATTGGTGCTAATTCTTTGCACATTTGCGATCGGTGGTAGCTTGACAGGTTATGTGGCAAAAAAAATAATGAATGTTCTGTCCATTGAAGCCGATTGGCTTTGGGCCATCATTTATATAATTCTTGTTACGGTCATTTGGCCCGCCATGGTTCTAATTATCAGCATTCCTTTTGGACAATTCAGATTTTTCTCTAACTATACCCGAAAATTGGGTCAGAAAATTGGGTTGTTGAAGTCAGAGAAAGTCAAAAGTCAAAACTAAAAAGTCAAAAGTTGGATTATTAGCTTTTTTAAGCTTTGACCTTTAAATCTTACTTCATTTTCGCCATTTCAGCTTCAGCAGCAATATATCCAAAGCTGCTCCATTGGTTGCCGGCCACTACTTTTTCGAGCAATTCTTTTCCTTTCCCCTTATCTCCTTTTAATTGGTAATAGGTACCAAGGCCAAAACCCAATGTGGCGTTACTGAGCGTTTGCTGGTTTTGAGTTTTTTCAACCAGTTTACTATCATCCCCGGATTGATACATTAATAATATAGCATAGTAATCATGATTCTCTATTATTTCCATTTCTTTTGTCACATCCAGTAAATGGCGATCCGCGTCTTTTTGCCTTCCCATTTTGCGTAATACTATATTTAACCAGTTCAATGTGGCCACTTTCATATCATCATTGTCCGAAATGTCAAGACATTTTTCCCATGCAAGCAATGCCTGCCGGTTATCTCCCTTCAGGTAATAAGCCAGGCCTAAGTGGTAATATATATTAGTATGCAGTGTACCTGTCGGAAAATTTCTTGCATTAGGAATCCCGTCTTCTTCTATTTCGTCGATCTGGTCTTTTGTTAGGTCAATTGCTTTTTTAAGATCAGCGATTGCATTATCGTTGCAGCGCAATGTGATATAGCGATGTGCCCTGTGCCGGTAAAATCTTGCATTATTTGGATGCAGCTTTATCCCTTTTGTATAAATAGCTATTGCTTCTTTATAATATCCCAGGTAAGCAAGACGGCGGCCATACCATATTATATGATCATCATTAAGACTATCGGCTTTGTACTTTTTTTCCGCGGATCGCAGGTTAGCCTCAAAAACTTTTTTTAATGAGTCTGAAAGTACGGGAGCGGAGTATTGTTTGTCTTCACAATTTTGTTTTTGTGCCGAACTGGTAATGTTAATTGCTGCAAATAAAAATGGAAGAATAAATTTTCTCATACCGAAAAGTTACAACTTTGCGACGTTGAAAAAAGTAAGGATGAAACAAATTGCTATTTTTTCTTCGGGGAACGGTTCTAATGCAAAAAAGATAATCGATCACCTGCTATTTCTAAAAGAAAAAAGTATTTCTACGCCAGTTGTCAGTTTAATTGTTTGCAATAAGCCCGAAGCTGGTGTTTTAAAAATTGCTGCAGAAAATAATATCCCGGCTTTACTAATTGAAAAGGAAAAATTTTTTCGCGGCAATGCTTATATAGATGAGCTTAAAGCGGCAGAAATCGACTTAATAATCCTCGCTGGTTTCTTGTGGAAGGTACCAGTTGCATTAATAAAAGCATTTCAAGGAAAAATGATCAATATCCACCCGGCTCTTTTACCAAAATATGGCGGCAAAGGGATGTATGGAAATTTCGTCCATGAAGCTGTGATCGCCAATAAGGAAAAGGAAAGCGGCATTACGATTCATTATGTTGATGAGCTTTATGATCATGGGCAGATCATTTTACAGGCAACTTGCCTGGTTTCAGAAAATGATACCCCTGAAACACTGGCAAAAAAAGTGCAGGTGCTCGAACACAGGCATTTTCCCGCCGCCGTTTCATTACTGGCCACACTTTAGATTACTATTTGCATTTTCTTTTGTTACTTGCCATGCTTGAGAAAATTTTCAGCCTATATTATAATAATTGCCGCTTGCTTTATTGCTTCAAATGCAGGTGCACAGTCTTTTAAATTGCGTGGTACTGTTTATGACAGTACAAAAACTTACCCGGTCATTTCTGTAAGCGTTTTAGCTTCTTCAGGCAAGGGAACTGTAACAGATCTATATGGTCAATATGAGATAGATGTAACCGAAACGGATTCGGTTTGGTTCAGTTACCTGAATAAGCCTACTATTAAATATCCAGTTGTCAAGATCCGCGATGCCTCACATTTTGATATTGCCCTCCATATTAATGTGCCTGTACTAAAAGAAGTGATCGTGAAGCCACGCAACTACAAAATGGATTCTATTCAGAATCGGATTGATTATGCCAAGGCATTTGATTGGCAAAAACCAAGACTAAAAGGGATCTCAAGTGGAGAGCTTGGCACCTCTGCAGGTTTTGATATTAATGCGATCATCCACATGTTCCAATTCAGAAAAAATAAAAGTAATGAAGCTTTCAGAGAAAGGTTGTTAGCTGAAGAAAGAGAGAAATTTATTGATCATCGTTTTAATAAAGCACTTGTGCTTCGATTAACAGGATTGATCGGGGATGCAAGAGATAGTTTTATGCGGCATTGCCGCCCCTCTTATGAGATCTGCATGTACGTAGGTGATTATGATTTTCAATTCTACATTAAAAAATGCTATGAAGCTTATATACTGCAGAAAAGCCAGAGTTGGTTAAGAAAAGAAAATTATTAACTTACTTTCCGTTTAATCCTACTGCTTCATGAATAATAAGTTTCACAATGAACACCGAAAGGGGTTTCAGCTGGAAAGAATGATCCTTTCATTATTAGCCGCTGATATACCAGGCATTGAAATAAAGCGACTAGTTATGAACTTTGATATATAAAAATAAAAACCTTACCCTCTTAAACGTTTTAAATTTTTTTACATGGAACAAACAACTCTCGGGATCGGAACAAGATTACAACACACTCAATATGGTCCGGGTGTGATCGTGGGCATCCGCTATGCCACTTATCTTATTTCTTTTATCAATCATGGATTAAAAGAAATTGATAAAACAGATAATAAACTGGATGAGATCATTCCGGAGAATGTAACGGAAGAAATAGAAACACATTCTGATATTGAAAAGTCCTTACTGAAAATTTTAAGATTATGGGGAGGCATCAATGAAAATGTTCCTCTTGGTGATCGCTGGCAGCATGGGATGATGTTATTGCAGCCTGCTGATAAAAGTTTAAAACCAAAAGAAATTCCTATTGAAGATTTCTTTCATAAGATCGTCATGTTGCGTGACAGGCTAAGAGTACTTGAACAAAATATCAACAGCAATAAAAAATTAAGTGATGAAGATAAAGTGGGAATGCAGCAATATGTTACCCGTTGTTATGGTTCATTGACCACATTTAATGTATTATTTAAAAACAAGGAACATTGGTTTGTGGGAGATAAAGGAAGTCACGATTAAACACATCGGTCTTCTAAAGGGATCTTAGTTTTAAAATGGTTTTTACCAATGAAAATAGCTAAAGTTCTTTTTCCATATAGACTACACCAGGCAATGGGTTATTATAATATGCTGAAATATTTTCAAACCCGAATTGCTTATATAAATGAACAGCCGCCTGCAACTTTAAAAATGTATCAAGCCGCATCTTTTCATAATTCTTTTCTTTTGCTGAACTAAGCAGCTCCTCTACCAATAACCTTCCTATTTTATTTTTTCTGAAAGAAGGTTTTACGTAAAGGCGTTTCATTTCACAAACTCCCGGTTCCTTCATTCTTGTTAATGCAATACACCCGGCGATATCATCTTCCCAATATGCAAGTATCAAGTCACCGGATGGCGGACCGTATTTCTTCAATGGATACTTCAACTCTTCATCAAAGCTCTGGAAACAAATATCTTCATCCAGCTCCTTTTCATATTCACGAAAAAGATCCCGAATGATCTCCAGTTCTTTTCCTTCTTCAATAATATGTTTAATCCGCAGCATAATTTTTGTTCTATAAAATTAGTTTATCTACCTTTTGCCCGTAAAAATATTTAGAAAATGCTTATTCGTTTCATCTTGTTTGGCTTTATCATTTTCATTGGCATAACCTCTTTTAGCCAGAAATATAAAAAAATTCATTCCGCAGCAGTGCTTGTGGATACACATAATGATTTTCCAAGTGCTTCTATCGAAAAAAAAGTAAGTCTTGATTCAGACTTGTTGGGAAAAACACATACTGATCTTGCCCGTTTGCGCAGCGGCGGTGTTGATGTACAAATATTTTCCATCTTTTGCGGACCGGAACAACAACAGCCTTATGCATTTGCCAATCGTGAGATTGATTCAGTGCATGAATGGGCAAACAGGGCTCCTAACCGGATGACAATCGTAAGAACACCAGCTGAATTAAAACAGGCGATCAAAGACAAAAGATTAGGTGCGATGATAGGTGTTGAAGGTGGTCATATGATCGAAGATAAAATTGAAAATCTCGATGCGTTATATGTTCGTGGAGTTCGATACATGACACTTACATGGAACAATAGCACAAGCTGGGCAACCTCTGCTGCAGATGAAACCACAAAAGGCGATTCATTGACTCATAAAGGACTAACTGATCTTGGTAAAAAGATCGTTGTAAGAATGAATGAGCTTGGAATGCTTATCGATATAAGTCATAACGGAGAACAAACTTTTTGGGATGTAATAAAGCTTACAAAAAAACCGATCATTGCTTCGCATAGTTCTGTATGGGCTTTTTGTCATCATCGCAGAAATTTAAAAGACGCCCAAATAAAAGCGATCGCCAAAAACGGCGGCGTTATTCATCTTAATTTTTATGCCGGCTTTCTTGACAGCACTTATGAAAAAAAAGCAGTACAGTTGATCGCAAAACACAAACCCGAAATTGATTCATTGGTTGCTCATGGCACCCAACCTGATTATGCAGGAATAATGACAATGGAAAAATATAAAGAGGAAACAAATTCTATACGTCCGCCACTTTCATTGTTGCTTGATCATCTTGACTACATTGTAAGACTTGTTGGTGTGGACTTTGTTGGACTTGGTTCAGATTTTGACGGTATCGAAGCTGCGCCAAAGGGATTAAATGGCGTGCAGGATTTTCCTTTGATCACAAAAGCATTGTTAGAAAGAGGATATAGTAAAAAAGATGTTCGTAAGGTCCTCGGAGAAAATTTTTTAAGAGTTTTTAAGGCGAACCAGCTTGGGACGAATTGATCTTTTCTTCTTCCTTTAATTTTTTATCAAAGAAAAAAGT
The DNA here is from genome assembly GCA_036524255.1 of Chitinophagaceae bacterium. Taxonomy (GTDB): domain Bacteria; phylum Bacteroidota; class Bacteroidia; order Chitinophagales; family Chitinophagaceae; genus VBAS01. The sequence goes on along the minus strand of DATDCP010000015.1, from coordinate 208 downwards.
TCCGGTAGGGACAAGGGCTGCGATAAATGCAAGTGCAAACCATTTGAGTGATTTGTTTCGGTCTGTTTTGTATTCCCATGCAAGAAAAAGAAAAGCAACAAATAAAACTCCATGAGCCCAACCGCAAATTGTTACAGCCATAGGTTGCTTAAAAATATATTTCAATGGCATTGCTATGCCCAACAGGACAAGAAAAGAAATTCCCTCA
>DATDCP010000014.1:0-4792 GCA_036524255.1 Chitinophagaceae bacterium | reverse complement strand
AGAAAATGAAACGAATTATATTTCTTAGCACCCAATTCATTGTTTTCTCTTATTTAATTCATCAACCTTTTTCTGTGTGGCTTTATCCAGTATCACTTGTTCTTCTCTTTGCAGGTTTTCTATCACAAAAACCTGTTGCAGGTTTTGAAAATTAGCTGAAGGCTTAACCCGCAATACATAAAAATTGGTGCTCTTATCCTCCACTATATCAGCCACGGTACCGATCACCCAACCTGGAGGATAATTATACGAGTTAATACCGGTAAGCACCGTATCTCCTCTTAATACAGAATCACTCTTAGGGATATTTCGCAACGTTAGATAAAGGGGACTTTGACCATCCCATTCTATTCTCCCGTTATTCCGGCTTTTTTTCATCATAGCACTCACTGTGCTTTGTACATGGAGCAAGCTCATGGCCTGACTAAAATTCTCACTCACACCAACAATTTGCCCCGCGACACTTCCGTCCGAATTAATAACAGCCATATTATCCTTAATACCTTGTTTTGATCCACGATTGATCTGGAAATAATTCTTCTGACTGGTGATCGAGTTGCTCACCACTTTTGCTTCTTTAGCTAAATATTTTCTCATCATTTGAACGGTATCATAACGAACAGTATCTGTTATGACGTGAGAGCCAGTATCGACTTTTATAAAATTACCCGGTAAGAGATTCATAAGAGAATCATTCATTTTATGGATACGCAGATTCTCTTCTTTCAAATGAAAGTAATCATCTACATTGTCGTATTTGGAATTGACGTAACCGGTAATTTCATTTGCCTTTCCAAAAAAAACAGCCCGGTGATATTTATTATAACGGAATAGCATGGAAAGTGCAAGCACCTGCAACAGCACAAAGCTGATAAAAGTGAAATATCGGCGGATAAAGAGAAATACGTTACGCATAGCCTATCCTAAATCCTTTCAAAAGAAAAGGACTTTGAAGGTCGTTTATAAATTGAAGATTCATATTTAAAATGATGTTAAGCCTTCCCTTCGGGAAGGTTTAGAAGGGCCGCATTTATCTCATAACAAAAGGATACCTGTCGTAGTGCTTTAATGCAATGCCTGTGCCACGCACAACGCTTTTCAGTGGGTCATCGGCAATATGCACGGGCAATTTGATTTTTTGGCTTAATCTTTTATCTAACCCTCTTAATAAAGCCCCTCCACCTGTCAGGTAAAGTCCCCGGCGGTAGATATCGGCAGCCAGCTCGGGCGGTGTTTGTTCCAACGCTTTCAAAATTGCTTCTTCAATTTTGAAAATGCTTTTATCTAAAGCTTCAGCTATTTCCTGGAAACTGACCATGATCTGTTTTGGAATACCCGTTACAAGGTCACGACCATTAACAGGAATATCATCTGGAGGCGTTTCAAGGTCTTTCATAGCAGCTCCAACCTGTATTTTGATCTGCTCCGCAGTTCTTTCACCGATCAATAAACTGTGATAGCGGCGCAGGGCTTCCATAATATCAGCTGTAAATTCATCACCGGCGATCCGGATACTCTGGTCACAAACAATACCGGCAAGAGCGATAACTGTGATACCGGTAGTACCACCACCAATATCAATGATCATATTCCCAACGGGCTCTTCCACATCAATACCAATTCCAAGCGCAGCAGCCATTGGCTCATGAATAAGATAAACCTCTTTTGCGCCTGCTTGTTCAGCACTGTCACGAACAGCTCTTTTCTCAACTTCTGTAATTGAAGAGGGAATACAGATCATCATTCGCCAGCTTGGGGGGAACATTGGTTTCTTTGTATAAACCAATTTTATCAGCTCACGGATCATTAGTTCCGCTGCGTTAAAGTCGGCGATCACTCCATCTTTCAGCGGACGAACGGTACGGATGCTTTCATGCGTTTTCTCATGCATCATCAGGGCCCTTTTACCCACAGCAAGCACTTCCTTTGGATTGTTGCGGTTTAGGGCAATGATCGAAGGCTCATTTACTACAACTTCGTCATTATGTATGATGAGGGTATTTGCTGTACCCAGGTCGATGGCTATTTCTTGTGTAAACCAGTTAAAGAGTCCCATTTATGAGGATTGGATTTAATGTGTGCAAAGTTGGGTGAATTGTTTGAATTAGCAAAGCGAAAAGCCTTGACAGCCAATATTTTTTTAAGGGGTGAGGCATTTGGCAATTTGCAGTTAAAAGAATTTCTTCATGGGGTCGGCTGCAGGAATTCTATTAAACACACGTTGCGTCGCACTCTTATACTTCCTGCAAGTCTACTCAGCAATTATAGAACGCAAACAACAGCGATTTGTTATGAATTCTAAGAGAGAATCTTCATAGTTTGTTACTCACGGTTTGTGTGAAATCAAATTGATTAACTTCAATCATGCGAATCATCACCCGCACAGTTTTGATTCTTTCATTCGTTAGTTTGTTTGCAGACATAGCAAGTGAAATGCTTTACCCGATCATTCCTGTCTACCTGAAGGAGATTGGTTTTTCAGTTTTATGGATCGGAATATTGGAAGGGTTTGTCAATTTTACTGCAGGCATCAGCAAAGGATATTTTGGAAAATTAAGTGACGAAAAGGGGCTTCGTTTGCCTTTTGTAAAACTGGGTTACTTTCTCAGCGCCATCTCAAAACCGCTGATCGGTTTTTTTGTTGCCAAATTCTGGATCTTTTTTGTTAGAACGCTTGATCGGTTAGGTAAGGGTGTTCGTGTGGCCGCCAAAGATGCTTTACTATCCCAGGAAGCCACTAAGGAAACCAAAGCAAGGGTTTTTGGATTTAACCGAAGCCTTGATACTGCAGGTGCCACTATTGGGCCAGCAATTGCATTGGTGTTTCTTTTATTTTACCCCGGGCAATTCAAAACACTTTTTTACATCGCATTCATTCCCGGCATCATCAGTGTATTGATCATTTTTTTTCTTAAAGAAAAAAAGAAACCGGTTTCCACAATGGAAAAAGGAAATTTTTTTTCTTTCTTTAAATACTGGAAAATTTCTACCCCAGAATATAAAAAACTGGTTATTGGTTTACTATTGTTTGCTCTCTTCAATAGCTCTGATATTTTCCTATTATTAAAAACGAAAGAGGCGATAGGTGATAGAACAATAAATATCCTGGGAGCAACTTTTACAAGTGATACGATCACTATAGGTGCTTATGTTTTTTACAATCTTGTTTTTGCACTTGGATGTTACCCACTTGGAATTCTGGCAGATAAAATAGGTTTTAAAAATATTTTCATTGCTGGGTTACTCCTATTTGCAAGTGTTTATGCTGGCTTTGCCTTCGACCCTTCTATTGCCGTCATCTTCGCTTTATTCTTTGTTTATGGTTTATATGCAGCCGCAACAGATGGTGTAACAAAGGCATGGATAACTAATATTGCACATGATAAAAACACGGCGACAGCTGTGGGGTTTTATACTTCGTGCCAAAGTATATGTACTTTACTGGCAAGTAGTGTTGCCGGTTTTTTGTGGGATGGTTTTGGAAGTTTCTACACGTTTCTCATCACTGCTTTAATTGCAGTTTTTGTAATGTTTTATTTCCTCCTGAGGTTCAAAAAGAATTGATTTTAACTGCTTCCCCAACTGCTTTTTGGCACGAAAATGGGGTTGAAACAGTAATTAAAAACCAATTTTTTATGAGGAAGGTATTTTTAATATCTGTAACCCTTTGTTTATTCTTTTTATCGAATGCCCAAAGCAAAAGCACTCACAGTTCTTCTTATCGATCAGCGCTTGGAGTAAAATTCTGGGATGGCGCAGGTATCTCTTTCAAACATTTTTTTCAAGGAAACAACGCTGGTGAATTCATTGGCTTTTTCTGGAATCGCGGTTTTCGTTTAACCGGTTTGTATGAAATCCACGGAAATTTTGCGGATGCACAAGGTTTGAAATGGTATGTTGGTCCCGGCGCCCATATTGGTTTTTATGATTACCATGATAATCACAATAACCATATCGATGGCACATATATCGGTATTGATGGGGTCTTAGGGCTTGATTATAAATTTAACGGTGCACCAATCAACATTTCCATTGATTGGCAGCCTTCATTTGAGTTTGGAGACTACGTAGGTTTTTCACACTATGGCGGAATTGGAATTCGTTACACTTTTTAAATTCTGTCTCTTTAGTTTTTAGCTATAAGGTTAATTGTGAATGAGGTATTTTTCTAATACCTCATTCTTTTTTTAATTTGTCCGACTCTAAAATAAGCAGATGATAAAGTTATTGTTTCAATTCACTGATGAGCAAATCCTAATCGCGTTTCCATTTCATTGGAAAGTGTTGGTAATCTTCTTCGTTCGATAAGAAAACTATTCAACTGCGCAATTTCTCTGAAGATATAATGTTTATCCGCGGCGGCTTTTAAATAGTCTTTGCCTGAACTTCCTCCTGTTCCGATCCTGGTTCCGATCATACGATGCACCATATTCATGTGGCGGTAACGCCATGAACTTAGTTGTTCATCTATTTCCAGTAAACAATTTAATAATTGAAACGGTTGCTGTAATAATGGATACCCTCGGTAAAGCATAATGAATAAGGCGGCTCGGGATGCGGCATGCGAAAGCTGTTTGAGGTTTTGGGTTTGAGGTTTGACGTTAAAGAAAACCTCGTCTAATGATTCTAAGTTTCCTTTTTCTGCTTCTGCTAAACTTCCATTATAGCTTTTACGGTAGATCTGCCAGAAAGAATTTGGGTCATCTGATAATGGAGGAGCCAATGGCATTCTTTCAAGCCAGCTATTAATAAGTTCTAGTAATGACTTGCTTCCCTCTGCACTTTTAATAAC
>DATDCP010000013.1:0-10983 GCA_036524255.1 Chitinophagaceae bacterium | reverse complement strand
GAAAATATGCATGGATGGATGAAGGCTTTAATACATTTATTAATGGTCTCTCAACCGAAGAATTTAATAAAGGTGAATTTGCCTCGGCATCATTTTTTTCCGGCGATATGACGAGTTTTGTTTTTAGTGATGATATGGATGGTCTTTTTAATGCCCCTGATGTGATCGGGCAAAATGATCTTGGTATTGCCGCTTATGGAAAGCCTTCCATCATGCTGAATGCATTGCGTGACGTGGTACTTGGCCCCGAAAGATTTGATGCAGCTTTCCGCGAATATGTAAATCGCTGGGCTTTTAAACATCCGACTCCCTGGGATTTCTTCCACACCATGGAAAATGTTTCCGGCGAAGATCTTGGTTGGTTTTGGCGTGCATGGGTACTAAACACATGGAAACTTGATCAATCATTGAAAGATGTAAAATACATTCGCAATGACCCTTCAAACGGGGTAAATATCACCATTGATAATTTGGAAAAGATGGCAATGCCGGTTCTTATACAGATAAAGGAAGAGAATGGAAAGGTCCATAATCTTAAACTTCCTGTAGAAATTTGGCAGCGTGGTTCTTCCTGGACATTTCATGTAAACACAACTAGTAATGTAACTGATGTTGTACTTGATCCGGATAAAAAATTGCCGGATGTTAATCGCAACAATAATAAAATGAAGGAAAAACCTTTTTAAATTCATTGGCACTCATAATAAAATCCCAGTATTGCACTGGGATTTTTACTTATTAAGACTAGTTGATGTTAACCGAATGGCGTGAATGAAATTTCTATCTACCAATTTTTGTCAATGTCAGCTTGAATGGAACGACATACAGACCAAATGGAGTTGCAGGAGAATTTCCATCGGCGAGTCGTGCATTTGCATTTGGGTCTGCAGCTTCGATTGTCCATGTATCCCCATTCCTCGTCACGTTTGCATAACTAGTTAAAGATTCCGGATAATCTTCTATCCCCATTCTAAATAACAATTTCCAGGAAATAGCTCCGTGTTGTTGAAATGCCCAAACCCTGAAGCCAACAAGCTGAGTTCCGCCATTTGCATCCATATTCTGAAGCGGAGTTGCAGCGCTTGTTCTCAAACTATAATTTCTATTAATGGGATCATTTAAATTAAGTTCCGGGTTGCCTGAAAGAAACAGCATAGTTCTGATTGCTAATTTTGCTCCGTTATTATTCGTATTCATGAAGAAATTACCATCAGATGAAAGAATCTGAGCCTGGACTCTGTCTATTCCATTTACATATAATCCTTGCCCATCGCTTTCTATTCCCGTTAGATCATCCACTTCCACGCTCAAATTTATAGTGTTGTTTCCCGCTGAAGGAGCTTTTGCCATTGTTTCCTCTGAGATACTTTGCTCAGTTGAAAGCTGAATATCTTTTTGACAACCCGCCAAGAATAATACCAGCGTCAGGATGGTGAGGTTTAGATTCTTTTTCATTTTGAATGAATTTTGGTTCAGGAATAAAGTTGTCATTTACATGGGCAAATTGCTAATTGAGTTGAGTAAACAACAATCTGAGGGGGTGAATGGAGTGAATGGTTGAGTGAAAATAAAAGAGAAAGCTAGTGCGGTGGCTGTAATTTTTTCAGTAATTCTTCTTTGCGACTACGGGAGACATCAATGTTACTTCCATCGCTCATTACCAGGTAACCACCTTCACCCTTCACGTATTTCTCAATCTCGTTAAGGTTTACAAGGTAAGAGCGATGTACTCTTATAAATGGAAAATCCTCTAACATCTCTTCGATCTCTTTTAAAGTACAGGAAACAACAATTTTTTTTCTATCATTAAGAAAAAGAATCGTGTAATTATCGTCCGATTCACAACTAATAATAGAATGAACCGGAACCAACTGAAGACCTTCCATAGTTGGCAATGCAATTTTATTCATTGCTTGCCTCGGATGTCGAACTTTTTGCAACAGTGCTTCTAGTTGTCGGGGTGACGTTTTACTTATTTTTTTAAGTTTTTCAATTGCTCTTAGTAATTCATCCTTATCAATAGGTTTCAAAAGGTAATCCATAGCACTGAAGCGAAAAGCCTTGAGAGCATATTGGTCGTAACTAGTGGTAAACACCAGATGAAAATCAATAGCAGGTAATTTTTCAAGCATTTCAAATCCTGTCATTTCAGGCATTTGTATATCAAGAAAAACAATATCAGGCGAGTGAAGTTGAATTCCATTTAATCCTTCGAATCCGTTCTGGCAGATAGCAATTACTTCAATATCCGGCGAGTGTCTCTGTAATAAAACAGATAATGCCTTACAGCAGTTCATTTCATCATCTATTATAATTGCTTTCATTTTTTAGTTTTGATCTGGTGTCAACCCTAACGATAGTTTTTTATTTTGATGATCACCCGTGTACCAGTTGGCTTTCCAAATTCGTCAGTCAAATCTTCCACTTCATAAGAACCATTTCCGCTTTTTTCATTATTAAATAGTGCAAGTCGCTCGGTGGTCAGTTTCACTCCCATTGGTTTATGGTTTGAGGAAGAGTCCGCCGGATCTTTTCCTCTGCCAGTTCCGTTATCAGTGATTATACACAACAAAGTGTTTTCATTTTCTTTAATGTCAATATTAAGTTGTCCATTGTCTTTTTGACGAAGCCCATGCCAAATAGCATTTTCACAAACTGGCTGCATGAGTAGCGGTGGAACGACAATGGAAGTCAATTTTAGGTTTTTTGCAATCTGAATATTGTATTCAAATCGATTGTTTAGACGGAGCTGTTCCATTTTCAGATATAACTCAAGTATCTGCATGTCTTCCTCCAATGTAATATTTGTCTTTTCAGAACTTGTCAAAATCATTCTTATTAACCTGGAAAAGCGGGTCAGGTAATCCGATGCAGCATCCGTATTATTTTCCAAAATAAGCAGGTTAATAGAACTAAGACAATTGAAAATAAAATGTGGGTTCATTTGTGCACGCAAAGCCTGCATTTCAAGTTCGGTAGCATGTTGTTGCATGGCTACTTGCTTTTTTTCATTTTCCAGTTGATGCATGCGGAGCTCATCTTCTGCCTTTTCACGTTTCATCCTTTCGTTTTTTCGTCTTAACGCGAGAATACGGAAGACAAATAAGCCAATTAAAAAAAGAATGATTATACTGCCCAACAAAACATACCATACGAAGGCCTGCTGTTTTAACTTATTTTCCTTTAGCATATTTTCATTACCAAGCAGTGCAAGCTGAGCTTCCCTTTCAATACGCACAAGTCCTTCCTGTTTCAATTGTTGTTCTTTTAGCTTATTGTCTTTATCCATCAAGGACAATTCAGATACTTTCTGCTCTCGTAATAATAGTTCCTGCTTAAGTTGCTCTTTCTTCAATAAATTCTCGTTCTGCAGAAGAGCGATTAAAATTTCTTTCTTTTCATCCTCTGTTTCCCTTTTAAGTTTATTCAACTGAAAAAGAAATTGTTTGGATATAACCGAGTCACTGAGATCTCTATATTTCTTAAAATAAAAAAGTGAGCTATCATATTTGGAAATAAACAGATAAGCATCAGCAAGCAGTTCAAATTCCTCTATACGAGGAAGTCTATTTTTATTCGCATTAATAAGAGTTAATCCTTCCGAAGCATATTTCACGGCCGACGAGTAGTCTTCTATTTTGTAAAATGCCTGTGCAGCAAACACAAGGTTACGCATCAGGTTTGGTCTTGCATTTGGCCGTCCGGGTTGTGATATTCTGTTTCTGAATGTATCAATAGCGTAATTAAAATAAGTCAATGCGTTGTCATAGTCCTGTGCGCCATGATACGATCTGCCCAGATCAGATAAAATACCTGGGTTAGCTGGATTCTTCCCATATTCAATCTTATAATAGTACACTGCTGAATCAAAGTCCCTTTCCTGGAAATAAATTGATGCAAGTTCAATTGCTTTGCGACTGGGATAGCGCCTTTTATATGTATATTGATCTATTTCTTCTACCAATTGTTTAGCAGAAGTGTAATCTCCCCCGAGTTTATATAGTTCCTGGAGAAGATTCATTGGCTGTAAATACATATAATCAGTCCAGCCATCAGCCTTTTCAATATTAATTAGCTTCCTGGATAAACGAAGTGCTTCACCACAACAATCAACAGCATTTATCAGGTCATTTTTTCTTCGATATGCTAATGCTAACCTGAAATATGTAAGAGATTCTTCTTTTTCATTGCCGCTGTTTTGGAAATGTTTTAATGCTGCTCTTAAATACTCTATTCCTCTATCATGAATAGAATATGAATCCGAATAAATTGCGCCAAGAAAGCCATTCGCATAACCACGAATGTTTTCACTCATTTGACTTATTGAAAGTGCTTCTTTTAATTCCTTTTCTGCAGTTTCTATATACTTTCTTGTAAGACGGGTCATATATACAAAACCAAGAAATACCTTTCCATGGCTAATTCCTTTATTATATTTTAAGTTTTCAGCTTCTTTTTTAGCATTTGTAGCATAAAGAAAAATTGAGTCTGATCGTAAATCTTTTTCTCCAAAAAACCCGATTTTGAAATAGTATTCACACAAGGCGATCATGCTATCAACTCTTGGCGTTCCCGATAATTGTTTAAGGGATTTTTTTATCCCCGTTATTTCTTTTGTTTCATAATCCTGTGGGAAAAGAGATAATGACAAGAAAACTGATATGAAACACAAAAACAGTTTCTTTCTCATATAATGAGATTTGGTGGCTAATTATTAAAAGTTACAAAAACTAGTCGACATGCTATGTAAATTTGGTGAAATATGAATCTTATCATGAACTAAATTGAGTAAACTGCGGACTTGGGAAGTGAATGGAGTTTTCAGTATGTCTTAATCTTTTTGTTTAAATTAGTGATTAATAATTACCCAAAAAAAATCTGCAACTGCATTATCATAATCTTCAAAAAATTATTTTATGACAACAGGACAAATAATGAAAGAACTTGAAAGGAAAGGTTCTGAATCAATAAAGAAGATCCTCCTGAATCATGGCTGCAAAGAACCAGTGTTTGGTGTAAAAATTAGCGATCTGAAAGTCATTCAAAAAATAGTGAAGAGAGACCATGACCTTGCTATGGACCTTTTTGCAACAGGCAATTATGATGCAAGATATCTTGCCGGACTTATTGCTGATGAATCAAAAATGAGTAAGAAAGATATCCAGCAATGGGCTGAAAGGTCGAATTGCAGTGGTATAAGTCAGTATACAGTTGCATGGGTAGCGGCTGAAAGCAATTATGGATGGGAATTGGGAATGAAGTGGATCGACTCACCAAAAGAATCAATTGCTTCTTCCGGTTGGAATACTTTATCAGGTGTAATTGCTATGAAGCCCGATAATGAGCTGGACATTGCACTGATCAAAAAACTATTGCAGAGAGTTGTAAAAGAAATTCATTCTGCTCCAAACGATGTTCGTTATACAATGAACGGCTTTGTGATCGGTGTTGGCGGTTATATAAAAGAATTAACCAAAGAGGCTATAGAGACTTCAAAAAAAATAGGAGATGTGTATGTTGATATGGGAAATACAGCCTGCAAAGTTCCATCTGCGCCGGAATATATTAAAAAGATGGAAGCAAGAGGATCTATTGGTAAGAAAAAGAAAACAGTGAAGTGCTAAGAGAAGATTTATCAACGAAGTAATGATTCTAGTTTTTCAAGTGTTGTTTCTTCCAGCAAAACTCTTTGTTTATGAATGTTCCATTTCACCAGTGAAATTTTTTCATGAGTTATTTCAATCCCAGTAATATCTCCATCACGAAAACAACAACAGCCAGAATTAAAGTAAGATGGTTTCATTGTAAGATATTGAGCAGGGGTTGTTTTATAATCCCTGCCTCGTCTTTTTATCTCTTGTTCAATTTGGTTTGCTTCGTCAGTTCGGTTCGCCTTGACGGCATCTCCTAATTTTTTATACAATCTTTCAGGATGTGTGAGTGATTCAAAAACCGGTTGGTGAGTATGACCAGTAATTAAAACAAGACTATTATATTTTGCCGACCATTCATACATGATAAGATTATGAGACGTTTTCAGATCTTCATCATAAGCTGGGGTATTGAAATTTATTCTTAAGTAAGACTGAAGGGGCGCCCAAATATTTGCTACAAAAAATTTGCTGAACCAATTACCATCACTGCTCGCATCGCCCTGGTGACCGTGAGTGAGAAAAATTGTTATGGGGCAGTTGGCAATTGGCAAGGTTTCGTCATCACTATTTGGCTTTTTATTGAGAAATGAAAAGGGATTGCTAACAGTTTTCTTTTGCCTGGTGCTTTCGCTATTGCCCTTCTCCAAAATAACTCCTTCAAACACCCGAAGTTTTTTCCCATAGATCGCTTTTAATTGTTGTGAAGCAATCGGACTGTTATCCCAATAAAGATCATGATTACCGAAGACTTTGAAGAACCTGTCTTTCAATATAAATTTTTTCTCGGCTTCAAATGTTATTGTGTTATGCTTTTTTACCTGCATTAGTGTATTTTCCCAAAGCTCCTCGCTATCACCAAGACTAACGTATTGAAATTTGTTTTCAAAATAATAGTCAAGTGCAGCGAGATAACTTGTTTCTGCCTTCATAAAATCGTCAGCGCCATTTTTTGCGCCGCGATGATGATCAGAAAAAACAATGATGCGGGTATTTTCCTTAAGATCAAGAATAACTCCCTTTTTTCCTGGCGCTTCTTTAATATTTCTGAATAATTCGGATAAAGCTTTGAATATCCTGTATCGCTCAGGCCGTGATGTAAATTTTCTTGAAAACCACAGGATCGGTTTCAATAAAATTATTTGTACTAACCGACGCATGAGTTTACAATAATTGATGATTAGCGATAAGAACCCTGAAGTGCCGATAGCTATCGGCTGCGACCCTTCCACTTCGCTTTGCTCAGTGTCTGGGTAAACTGCGACGCAAGTGCACAACAAAGAACAAAAAGTTGAACGGAGCGTCGCAACATAAGCTCAATAATAATATAAAAGCTGGCTACATAAAATTAAACTACAATTTGAATACTATAAGATGCATCCTTGTTGTTTAAATCTAAGTCACCCCTTTAGCGGGACAGGGGGTTTATTTTACAGCGATCATGCTGATCTCCACATTTACAAATTTTGGCAATGCGGACACTTGTACAGTTTCTCTTGCCGGAAAACTGCTATTGCTGTCAAAATATTTTCCATATACCTCATTGATCTCCGAAAAACGATTCATGTCCGTAATAAAAATGGTAGTCTTTACTACGTTGTGAAAAGTCATATCGGCAGCAGTGAGTATTGAACGCAGGTTATGCATCACCTGGTGGGTTTCTTGTTGAATATCCTGGTTTTTCAATGCGCCAGTGGGTGGATCGATGCAAATTTGACCGGAAATAAAAAGCGTATCGCCGGCAAGGATTGCCTGGTTATAAGGCCCAATGGGATCCGGCGCTGATGTTGTATTGATAATTTGTTTTTCCATTCATTTTATTTAAGGATAACGAATTTAGGTTTATGCCCTTTCTTTGCAAAAAATAATGTATGCGGCTGGTGGTATTGACAAATGAACAATTGAAAGAAGAACTTTTATCTAACGGAGTAAGCGTTGAATGTAAAATTGATTGGATCAATTCTCCTAAAGAGCTTTCGTCGCATGCGGATGCAGATACGGTGATTGACCTGTTGTTTGAATATAATGGCTGCGATGCTTCCCATTTAACTAATTATTTAACGAAGCCGGTTTTTGTAAATTCAATAGCTAAAACGGTCGCTGAAATTGGGTTACCGGTTATTCGTATAAATGCATGGCCGGGTTTTTTAAAAAGAAATATTGCTGAAGTAAGTAGTACTGGTGGGGTAAATAAAAATGAAGCAGGAAAAATTTTGAGCTTATTAAACAGGAAAGCAGAATGGGTTCCTGATGTAAAAGGGTTTGTTTCGCCAAGGATCGTAAGTATGATAATTAATGAAGCGTATTTTACTTTAGAAGAAAATGTAAGTACAAAAGAAGAGATCGATATTGCAATGAAGCTTGGAACAAATTATCCTTACGGACCTTTTGAATGGAGTAAAAAGATTGGGTTGAAAAACATTGCTGGCCTGCTGACAGAATTATCTATAATTGAAAAAAGATACCAGCCGGCAGCTCTTTTATTAAAAGAGGCATCCAAACAATAATGACACTCATATTAAATATTGATACGGCAGTTGATGTTGCATCGTTGTGTCTTGCAAAAGATGGGGAAGTTTTATCTATTGCCAGGAATGAGAGCCAAAAAGATCATGCAGCATGGCTTCATATTGGTATCAAAGAAATTTTTGAAAAGAATGGTTTGGAGTTGAGGTCAGTTGATGCCATTGCGGTAACCGGTGGTCCCGGTTCATATACTGGCTTAAGAATTGGAATGGCAACTGCAAAAGGAATTTGTTTTGCACTGAATAAACCATTGATCAGCCTGAATACTTTATTGGTAATGGGGAATGCTGCTAAAAATGAAAGTGCGGATCTGCTTTGCCCAATGATCGATGCAAGACGAATGGAAGTATTTACAGCGATCTATACAAAAGAGCTAAAAATTGTAAAAGACCCGGCCGCAATTACATTGAATGAAAATAGTTTTGCTGAATATCTTTCAAATAACAGTATATGTTTTTTTGGAAACGGCAGCAATAAATTCCAGGCAATCGAAAAAAGCGCACAGGCATTTTTCAGCAATATAAAAACTGACGCTTCATCAATGATCTCACTATCTGAAAAAAGCTTTACTGAAAAAAAATTTGCTGACCTTGTTTACGCTGAACCATTATACCTGAAAGAATTTTATACGCCGGCAAAATGATCATTTGCCAAATGAAAGCTACTTTTGTTTACTCTTAACGCCTAACCAACTGACATGAACAGCTATTCACATACTATTATTCCGGCATCGGAATCGGAACCCGAATTAAAAATTGATACGCTTGATATCAAGAAGGCCGCGATCATTCTTCGGGCTGTTAATCATAAACTAAGACAAGTAATTCTAAAATATATTGGAGAAAAAGGCCAGGTAACGGTAACGGAAATATTCGAACATTTGCTGCTTGAACAAGCGGTGGCGTCACAACAGCTTGCTATATTAAGAAGAACAGGCTTTGTAAAAACCAAAAGAGAGGGAAAATTCATTTATTATTCAGTAAGCAGGCAAAGATTGTTGGATCTCAATGTGTTTGTCAGCAATCTATTAGAGCAATAAGTATTGATTCCTGTTAATATTTTAGGTTACTCTCATAGCATCTTTTATCTCAATTATCTTTGCATTTAAACTAATGAATATGTTTATCGAACAACTATATACTGGCTGCCTGAGTGAAGCTGCTTACTATATTGAAAGTGAAGGTGAGGCTGCAATTATTGATCCACTACGTGATATAGATGAATACCTCCATCTTGCCAATGAACGCAAAACAAAGATCAAATATATTTTTGAAACACATTTTCATGCTGACTTTGTCAGCGGTCATATTGATCTTGGTAAAGTAACAGGTGCGCCGATCGTTTATGGACCAAAAACTGAAACAAAATTTCCTGTACATGTAGCAAAGGATGGTGAAAAATTTTCGATCGGTAAAATAACGATCGAGGTTTTACATACTCCTGGTCACACACTTGAATCTTCCTGTTATTTATTAAAAGATGAGAACGGAAAAGATCATTGTGTGTTTACAGGTGATACTTTATTTGTTGGTGATGTTGGCCGTCCTGATCTTGCTCAAAAAGGTGCTGACCTCACCATGCAGGATCTTGCAGGCATGATGTATGACAGCATTCATACTAAATTATTTCCACTGGCTGATGATGTGATCGTTTATCCTGCTCATGGCGCAGGCAGTGCCTGTGGTAAAAGTCTGGGTAAAGAAACGTTTAGCACCATTGGTGAACAGAAAAAGCATAACTACGCATTAGAGTCAAAAACAAAAGAAGAATTTATTCAAAAAGTTACTGAAGGCATTTCTGCACCGCCACAGTATTTCCCTATCAATGCACAAATAAATAAAGAAGGATATGAAAGCCTGAATGAAGTACTTGAGCAGGGAATGAAAGGATTTTCCGTTAAAGAGTTTAAGAGCTTAATAAGTGATGATAATATTGTACTTGATACAAGGGCAGAAACTGAATTTGTAAAAGGGTTTGTTCCTGGTTCTATCAACATCGGCTTGAATGGACGTTTTGCAGAATGGGCCGGAAGTCTTTTGCCATTTGACAAGTCTATATTGATCATAACAGATCCGGGAAAAGAAAAAGAAACGATCATTCGATTAGCGAGAGTTGGTTTTGAAAAAATTGATGGTCACCTGGCGGGTGGTTTTGAAGCATGGAAGAAGGCCGGAGAAAAAGCAGATATGATCGTTGAAGTGGAAGCTGATGAACTTATGATGGATAAGGAGTTTGATGAAAACCTTATCGTGTTAGATGTAAGAAAAGAAAATGAGTTTGCAGAAGGTCATTTACAGGGGGCTATGAATTTGCCACTTAGTGAAATGATCGATCCCGGAACGATGGCAAATATTGAAGATGGGCATAATCTATATGTACACTGCGCCGGTGGTTACAGGAGTGTTATTGCCTGTTCATTATTAAAACGCCAGGGTATACATAATCTTCGCAATATTGCTGGTGGATGGAATTCGCTTAAACAACAGGAAAAAGTTGAGATAGTGAAAGAGAAGAGTGTATTGAATTAATTTATCCTTTATATAGTTTATCCTTTATAATTTTTTTCAAAGGGCTGACTCACCTCAGCTCTTTTTCCTTTTCCTAATAAAAAGTTAACGTCCCTATATTTTAACCACTCGTCAAGCAGGTAATACCATTCAACTAATTGATTAGGATTGCTTCTGTTTGTGCCATTATTTTTACTCTACGAAAATTTTAGTATTCATAACATTTAAGCTGTAACAAATCTCAATTTCAGTTCGTTGTAAGGCATAACTGTATAACCATGAACCACAAAACCAACTTG
>DATDCP010000012.1:0-2163 GCA_036524255.1 Chitinophagaceae bacterium | reverse complement strand
AAAGTGATTATACCATTTATAAGAATAAGTTCATTCCCTATTTTATAACCATTAAAAGTTGCTGCTGACAAACTATCAAGACCAAGTTTCATGTGTAGTTTTGCTTCATACCAGGCAGGATTACTAACCATATCAAGTATTAAAGCAAGCAACGGCGCTATAATACAAACTGTCCAGATAAGTCTTTCCTTCAGCTTTCTCTTTGTTAAAATACCAAATGCAAAAAGACCAAGCAACGGCCCATACGTAACGCCCGCAAATTTTAAAATGAAATCAATGATCGATTTATCATTCATCCATTCAAAGACCAGCACCATAAGAAAAAACACCAGGGCAAAAGTAAAGTGCACTTTCAATCTGGTCCTTTTCTTTTCCTTTTCTGTTCCACTACTTTTCTGAAGTCCAAGTATATCTATGCAAAAGCAGGATGTCAAAGATGTGATAGCTCCATCAACACTGGGGAATAATGCTGAGATCAATGCGATGACAAATATGATACCGATAGCGCCGCTGAATGCTTTACTTAATGCGATAGTTGGAAACAGTTCATCCGGCGGTACTTTTATTCCGTTTGCACTTGCATACAGATAAAGAACGCCACCCAAAACAAGGAAAAGAAAATTTACCAATAAAAGAACAGCAGAAAATGTCATTATGTTTTTCTGTGAATCCTTTAATGTTTTTACGCTGATATTTTTCTGCATCATCTCCTGGTCAAGTCCTGTCATAGCAATAGCAATGAACATTCCTCCAATAATATGTTTAAGCGCAAATGAACCGGCTTTTACATCCCAGTTAAAAATAGTTGTATATCCTTTATCGGACATCATTTCCCATGCACCACCAAAGTCGGTTCCTAATGCTTTTATTACTGCAATTATGCACACAACCAGCCCAACTAACATGCCGGTCGTTTGCAAGGTATCTGTATAAATAATTGTTTTAACACCTCCCTCAAACGTATACAGTAAGATGAGGGCAAGAATTACGAGAGTAGTTAATATAAAAGGAATACCAAGATCTTTGAAAATAAAAATTTGTAAAACGCTTATTACAAGATATAATCTTGCCGTTGCACCAACTGTTCTTGAAAGTATAAAGAAGAATGCGCCTGCTTTATGTGCATTGATACCAAATCTCTTTTCCAGGTATGTGTAAATACTGGTAAGATTCATTTTATAATACAATGGTATCAACACAAATGCTATAACAGCATAACCCAATAAATAACCCAGTACAACCTGGAAATAGTAAAAGTTTCCGCTGCCTACTCCGCCGGGCACACTTACAAAAGTGACACCGCTGAGCGATGTGCCGATCATTCCAAACGCTACCAGCATCCAGTTACTGTTGCGGTTACCAATAAAAAATGATTCGTTGTTTGAATTACGGGAGGTGAACCACGCAACAGCAAGCAACAAAACAAAATAGCCGATAACAAAAGTGAATAACAGAGCCGAAGACATAAGATGATTTTAAATTAATGATCCTGCGTTAAAGATAAATACGATATTTACTGCACTTAAAGTGACAAGATAAAATAAATCTATGAAGATAAATTCATTGGCGGTTTTTTGCGGGTCAAAGAATGGAAATAATCCTGTTTATACCGAACATGCGAAAGAATTAGGAAAACTTTTAGCAAAAAATAATATCACGCTGATCTATGGTGGTGGCAGCACCGGCATAATGGGTGCAGTGGCCGATGCAATGATGGAAAACGGCGGAAAAGTGATTGGTATCATTACAAAAAAACTGGTGGACTGGGAACATCAGCATCAAGGCATCACTGACCTATCAATTGTTGATGATATGCATATCCGTAAACAGAAAATGTATGATCTATGTGATGCAGCAGTGATCTTACCGGGTGGTGTAGGAACACTAGACGAATTTTTTGAAATGGTAACATGGAATCAATTATCCATTCACGACAAAAAAATTTATATCATTAATTCTGGTAATTTTTTTGATTTTCTTTTGAAACATATTCAGCAAATGGAAAAGCAAGGCTTTCTTTATGAAAGTGTCCTGGAAAGGATCACTGTTTTGGATGAACCTGGACAACTACTTCAATACCTCAATTAATTTCCCTGGTTTCTTCCTCCACCCTGGAATAAAGGGATCTGGACACCACCTCTTATAATTGGAATTGATCTTCCA
>DATDCP010000011.1:0-13489 GCA_036524255.1 Chitinophagaceae bacterium | reverse complement strand
GGACAGCGTATGCATCCCAAACCATATATGGAAGTAAGCGCTGTATGCACACATCCCGATTTTCGGGGTATGGGCTATGCGAAAGCACTAATGCTGCATGTAATGAAAATAATACTGGATAATTCTTTTACTCCTTTTCTTCATGTATTATCCAATAATACTAATGCCATCGAGCTTTATAAAACGATCGGTTTTAGCACAAGGAAACAAATTTTTGTTGATGTGATACGAAGAGTATGATGTTGTTTATCTTATTTCAATTTCATTCTAAGTAATGGATAGTTTCTACCCTGGTTGTCTTTTTCAGTCCTTTCAATTATTTCAAATCCTAACTTTTTATAGAAGTTTACTGCTTTGATATTTTGTTCATTCACATCAACCTTGTCAGCAGATAATTCGTTTAATGCAAAACTCATAAGTATTTTACCTAATCCTTGTCCAAAATATTTTGGGTCTAAAAAAAGCATTTCTATTTTCTTATCAGCCACCCCGATAAATCCTATAACTAAATCATCTTCGGTCAGGCAGTACACTTGAAAGTGATTGAAGTTAATAGTTTGTACAAGTTCTTTAATTTCAGAAAAGTCAGTCGGAGTTAAAAAATCGTGAGTAGCAAGAACTGATCGCTCCCAAACTGTCAGAATTTGTTGTTTGTATTTTTGATCGTAAGCCTTTATTTTAAATTTATCTGTTTGCATAGTCTTGGATGATCTGTTGGCTAAAATAAAAAAGATCTTTTTATTTCTGTTTTTCTCAGGGTAAGATCACCGGGCTGACTGAATCAAAATGATAAGTTAAAGGAAGTAATAGGAAATTGCATCGGCTTATCTTTGCGCACCTGACACTCAAATTGTACTATGCTGGAAATACTTATCGTCGCAGGCCTTGCAAGTTTCGAAATTTATGCAGCTATCCCTGCGGGCTTTGCGTTTGACCTATCTCATTGGACCATATTTTTTGCAAGTGTAACCGGCGGACTGGCTGGCGTTTTTGTTACCGCATTTTTGGGTGACAGGATCAAGAAAATATTCTTCAAAAAGAAAACTCCTAAAACAGAAAAGTCCCCAAAGGGATTTGCCCACCGTATTTGGCTCAAGTACGGCATCATCGGGCTTGGTTTTATTGGAACTATGACTGTAGGCGCTCCCGCAAGCATTGCTGTTGGCATCGGCTTTAACGCGCCTCTTAAGAAATTGCTTACCTGGTGTTGCATCGGAGTAATTACAAGATGTGCTATGTTTACCGCCATTGGTTATTATGGAGTGAAATTGATTGTGTAAACCATTCTTAGAGCAAGACACCGGGCGGAAGGAAACAATTTACAGTTTTTATAAATTACAAACTCAGGATAACGATGAAGAAGTTTTATTTTATTAACACCCGAAGGACGATAGTTTAGTAGCTATAAAAAAACAATTTAGAAAGAGACGAAATAGCATTTACGCATCTGGAATTTCTGGTTCAACTAACCTGGCTAGTTTTTCTAAAGATTCTTGCCAACCTAAATAACACATTTCTGCTGGTATCATAGAAGGAATATCTTGCTGCAAAATTTTTATTTCAGTGCCAACTAAGACCTTTTTTAGCTCGACAGAAGTAGTCATTTCACCAGGAAGGTTGGGGTCGTCAAATTTATCTGTGTACTTTAAAAACACATTTGGTGTGATCTCGAGATATTTTCCTCCAAATGAATGGCCATTACCGGTAGAGAAATTGTGAAATGACATTCTAAAGGTTCCTCCCACTTTAACATTCATTTCATGCACAGTACAAAGGAAGCCATACGGAGGTAACCACGATGCAATTGCATTAGCCTCAGTAAATGCACGATAAACCTTCAGGAGATGCTTTAAGAACTCTATGTAACGATACGCTGTTGTTCGCCATAAAAATTTTTTGAAGTAATTTTTTGTTCCACCACGAATTTAAATAGTTTTTTTTATCAGGTCGTCACATGGGACGAATGATCATGATCCTGGAATAGGAGGCCGGTTTTTGCGGTAAGAATTTTTAATATAAATTTTTCCATTACGAAAAGTGAATAGATCACAGCCTGTGACTTCAACCTTGCTGCCATCAGCTTTTGTTCCAACGAATGTCCACTCGGATACGGCCCTGTCACCGGAGATAAAATGATGTGGATCGATCCATTTTGCATCCGGATAATTTTTAAAAATATCTTCAAATGCTTTCTTCACAGCTTCTTTGCCAACAAATTTTTCTCCATTTACATCAGGACCAGCTGATGCTGCGAATATACAATCGTCAGTCATGTATGAAATGATCTTCTCTGCATCATGTGCATTGAATGCATTCGCAAAGCTGTCAAGGAGGGCAATTGCAGATCTATTTTCTTCTGCAGATCTTATCGCTGTTTGTGACATAAGTTTACCAGTAATGATTGAGGAAATTAAAAAATATAACATCAGCTTTTTCATCTTGAAAAATTGTTCACA
The DNA here is from genome assembly GCA_036524255.1 of Chitinophagaceae bacterium. Classification (GTDB taxonomy): domain Bacteria; phylum Bacteroidota; class Bacteroidia; order Chitinophagales; family Chitinophagaceae; genus VBAS01. Next base: position 11,033 of record DATDCP010000011.1, on the reverse strand, counting down.
GAAGGTAGGATAATTTTTCTGTCTTACAAATTGGAATAGACAGCTTTTCAAAACTGATCCTTAGTTAATGTAAGAATTAATTTATTTTCAAATTATCATGTAGCTTAGTCCTCATGGATCTTGCCGCAATCAAACAAGCTCAACAACGAATCAAACCTTACGTCAAACGAACAACGCTTGAACATTCTGAAACGCTCAGCAATTATTTAGGGACGAATGTTTTTGTCAAATTTGAACTCTTTCAGAAAACTGGTTCGTTCAAAGTTCGCGGAGCTTTTAATAAACTGCTTAGCCTTTCAGCAGGAGAAAGAGAAAGGGGAGTGGTTGCAATCAGTGGTGGCAATCATGCTCAGGCTGTCGCTTACGCCTCGAGTGTTTTGGATGTTGATGCAGTTGTATTAATGCCACAAACAACTCCAAAAAATTACCTGGAGGCAACACGGAATTACGGGGCAACAGTTGATCTGCAACCAACGATCCAGGATGCTTTCAAGAAAATAAAAGATCATGAATCACAGGGAAGGATATTTATTCATCCATTTGATGATCCATTGGTGATGGCAGGACAAGGAACTCTTGGGCTGGAGATCATGGAAGACCTGCCTGGAACAACTGATATTATTATCAGTATTGGCGGAGGAGGTTTTGAAGGCGGAGTAAGTACAGCCGTTAAAGCCATCAAACCTGAAGTAAAAATTTGGGGTGTTGAAACTTTTGGTGCAGATGCAATGTCGCAGGCACTCAAAGCCGGGCACCCGGTTGAACTTTCTGCCATTACTTCTATTGCAAAAACATTAGGTGCTCCTTCTGTTTCTGATCGAACCTTAGCATTGGCGCAGAAAAATCTAGAAGATGTGATAGTAGTCACAGATGACGAAGCGGTACAAGCATTAAAATTTATTCTTGAACGGTTGAAAGTTTTAACTGAACCGGCAGCTTCCTGTACATTGGCTGCTGCTTTGCGGCTAAAAGATCAGTTCGGAATGGATAACAATTTAGTTTTGATCTTTTGTGGAGGTAATCTTTCGGTTGATGATCTATGTAAATATAGTAGCCAGGTTTAATTTTTTAATTGCTCAGTTTTTGTATGCATCCTGCTTTTGCAAACACTAATGCTTAGTAATCCCGAAAGTCCTGAGTGCGGCAGAAAGGGATATCATTCTGAATAAAATTTATCATCCTTCCAGTTGCATGGATTGTTTATTATATAATTCCTGATTGAATGAAATTCATTCGTATCTCGTATGATGTGATCGTGAAATCGGATTTTGCAACCAAATTGAAATTTATTTTCATTACAAAATTTTGTTACAGCAGATTTAAAAGAACCTACCATGGCGGAGATGTGTTTTTGCCTTGATTACGAAAACGAGGATGCGGCTGTTTTACCTCATGGTCTTCGGTATTTGTCTTTTGTAGAGACAGGGCATGCCCTGTCTCTACGAAGAATAGCAATCAGACCACAACATTTTTTATTCATGTTATTTTCTCCAGCCAGGACCCCGGCAGACAGAAACACCAACCATAGCGTATTTTTTTAATATGCCGTAGTTAATCTAAATTTTATACAGGCATGGCATCAATTTAGATACTGGGTAATTTATGCGTTGGATATGTATATTGTTATTGACAGTACTAAAAATCAATCTTCGTCACCCGCCCGCTCAAATTCACCAGGGTTTTGCCCTTGTTCATGCTTCTGATAAATACTGCTGTCCCTCTTTATTTGAAAAAATATTTTTTGGCACTAATTACAGGAGAGAATGGACCACCATTGTCCGGATGCCCGTATTTGATATCAGCAAAACAAACTTTCAGGTGATAGAAATGGGTGGCGGGCAACAAACAACAAGTTTGTCATTAATTGATGAGAAGAATAAGGAGTGGGTACTTAGGTCGATTGATAAGAATGTAAAACTGAGCAATAGATTCAACAATAATAAGATCATAAAATACATCGTGCAGGATCATATATCAGGTTCTTATCCTTATGCGGGATTATCAATGACTGACATTACACAGGCGGTGGGCGTGCCGGCTGGTGAGCAGTATTTATATTTTGTACCTGATGACAGCGCTTTCGGAGAATATCGTTCATCCATGGCAAACAAGGTATTCATGCTTGTAAACGAGCAACCAGCAAAAGAAAAAGGAATCACAACCAGCGAAATGCTGGAGAAGTTACAGGCAGACAAACAATATTCGGTTGATGCAAAAGAATATTTAAAAGCCCGGCTTATCGACTGGCTGGTCGGTGACTGGGACCGGCATGATGAACAATGGAGTTGGATCGAAAGAAAAACGGATTCTGGAAAAATGTTTTATGTCGTGCCGCAGGATCGTGACCAGGCGTTTTTCAGAGCGAATGGCTTGCTTATGAAATTCTTCGGATTATTCTTTATGCCGCATTTTGATAAATTTAATAACAATGCAAAAGATATAAAAGACCTAAGTAAAAAGAGCTGGGAATTGGATAAACAATTACTGAGTTCATTAAGTAAGACAGAATGGGAAACGGTCACCAGCGAATTTCAGAAAAATATATCCGATAGTTTACTGGTATCTGCGATCAGGAAACAACCACCTGAAATATTTGCTATACGTGGAAATGAATTGATCGAAAAATTGAAATCGAGGCGCAATGGCCTGATGAAACAGGCAATGAAGTATTATTCATTTCTTTCAGGGTCATAAATTTTTACCAGACAAGATCCCGGATGGGCGAAAGCCAGAACGATTTCATTTTTTTTTAAATATTCTTTATTGTTTTGAAAAGAGAAGGAACATTTCTGACAATAAGGAACGGAAGATCTCTTTTATTGCATTATTTGTTAATGTTATTAATTCCTTCCAGGTTAATCATTTTATTCTCTTTAATAAGGCTACCTTCTAAAAGTAATTTCCGTTTACACTTTTGTATGCCAAAAACTTCATTTACAAAGAACATGATCATTGCAACTGTCATCCTTGAATTATTCACAGGAAGTACAGGATGCAAAAAGCAATTAACTCCTGACCCTGTTTCTGCGGTCAGCATGGAAGAGTTCGAAACAAGACTTGATGATCTTCGAAAGCAATCAAACATTCCGGGAATGGTTGCTGGTATTGTAAGGGATGGACAGGTGACCTGGACAAAGAGTTATGGATACGAAAACGTGGCCCAACAGAAGTTAGTTACTAACGCTACTATATTTCATCTTGCTTCTTTAACTAAAACATTCGCTTCAACAGTTATTATACAACTTGTAAAGGAAAACAAAATTGATCTTAATGCTCCCGTTGCTAATTATGGAGTTACCCTGGCTGAAAGCGGCACAGTCCGGGTAATACACTTATTGACCCATACATCAGAAGGAGTGCCGGGTAGGCATTATAAATATAATGGTGACAGGTATTCATTACTGTCGAATGTGATACAATCAGCTACAGGGAAAACGTTTCATCAACTTGCGTGGGAAAGGATCATGCAAATACTTGGGTTACAAAACACAGCTCCCAGCAATATGAGCCTGGCTGCATCTGTGGGGTTCGATACAATAAGATTAAAGCAAAATATCGCCCAGGGATATAGTTCAAATGGAACTCAGGCCGTTGCCTATCCGCAAGGTTTCAGTACAGCAGCCGGTTTGATATCTACTATTGATGATATGCTTAAATATGCTGCAGCGTTTGATGAAAACCAGTTACTGGCAGATGATCTGAAAGTAAAAGTATTTTCACCTATGATCTCCAATGATGGAAAAACACTTCCATATGGATTAGGTTGGTTTATACAGCAAAAGGAAGGGGTAGAGTTCACCTGGCATTATGGATATTGGGTTGGCATGTCATCCCTGGTCATAAGAGTACCCGGAAAAAAAATGTCTTTTGTATTAATGGCGAATAGCGATATGTTAAGTGCTCCATTTCCTCTCGGGAATGGAGATATTTGGGTTTCTCCTTATGCAAAGGAATTTTTGAAATCATTTGTTTTAGCTGGTGCAAAACTTTAGCTTAATAAAAGTGATCAGCCGGTTCATGCCGGCTGATCGTTATTTGATCTCAATTGTTTTTGAGATCCTTCGGGAATTTTCCTTTTTTGGTAAGCTCAGGTGAAGAACACCATTATCATAAGAAGCAATGATCTTGTTCACATCAACGGAATCATCAAGCGTAAAACTGCGGCTGAATGATTGCATCTTATATTCTTTTCTTAGCCAGCTTTCTTCTGCTTTTTCGTTATTCTCCTCTTTTTGTTCATAAGAAACGGTCAATAAGTCATCGGTAACATTTAGTTTGAGATCTTCTTTGCGCAAGCCCGGAGCTATTAAAGACATTTCATAACCCTGGTCAGTTTCACGAATGTTGACAGGGACATTTACTTTTTGATTGATCCTGCTGAAATCCCAGAGATCATCATTGAAAAAATGGTTCAGGTTTTCCTGGAACAATTGATCTACCCAATTGTTTGCAGTGCTTGTTGGCTGTGCTGTGTTGCCATTGTTTCTTTTGATAATACTTGTTTTCATAAAACCTCCTTTTTTTATTACTGGCTTTCAAACAAAATGCCACGGCCGTGAAAGTGAAATTTTGACAATTTGTTCTTGAAATTTTTTCAGGTTGACTGATTTTTTTTCATAATTGAGCAGCCACAATATCTACTTCACTCTTTTCGAAGGAGCCCATATTTTAATCCTGTGTTTTTCTTTGTGATTTAGGACAGGCAAATTATTTTTAACAGAGATCTTTTTATTTTAAATTTATCCATGTGTTACTGGCAAGGCTGTAAGGTTACAAAGGGGCAATACATCCGTTTAAAGTCAATTCAAAAGGAAGTACAAAACCTGCGATTGATTCGACCTGTTCGAAATGGTTTTGATTATAAGGATTGGCCCATCATAAAACCGATGGTGGGCAAAAAAGATTTTGAGATCAAAGAAGTGCATTGGGAATATATACCTCAAAATATTTTCAATGTGCAGCAATTGCAGGAAGCCCGGAAGTATAGAACATGGTTAAATGCGAGAAGCGAAACTCTTTTAAAAAATGATAAAGGCCAACGATCGATGTACTTTGAAGGAGCCACGAATGGAAGATGTCTTGTCATTTCATCTTATTTTTTTGAAAGACGACATATTCAAAAGATCGGCAAGAAAGGACAGATTTTAAAAGCTACTGAAGCGATACCTTATTGTATTACTCTAAAAGATAAACCTGATTATTTTTTTATGGCAGGAGTGATGAGAGAATGGGAGAATGTAGAGAGACAGGAAACAGCAGATACATTTGCTATTGTAACTACAAAGGCAAATGAAATGATGCAGGTGATCCATAACAAAAAGCAATTGACAAATCCATTGGAAGATCCTGATCCAAGAATGCCAACAATATTACCTGAAGAGTTGGCTTATGAATGGATATTTGGTGATCTTAGTAAAGAAAGAATTATGGAAATAGCATCTTATCAATATCCATCTGACCAGATGATAGCATGGCCGGTTGATAAATATTTTGACCGCATTACCGATCCGACAAAAGAAGTCTTTTACGAAAACCTGCCGCCGTTATGATATTAGTGGGAGAGAAGTTTGAAATAATTATGAGCCGCTGGAAAGACACCCGGAAGTTTAAAATGATGGTTGAATGCATCTATGTCTCTGACCAGGTATTGCGGTTTAAGATAACCGGTGGTCAGAAAGAAATGATAATGGAAAAACTTTTATTGAAAAAGACAAATCAATGGAAGATAACAAAAATGAATTTTCAATTTGAAGGTGATGATAAAACAATTGCAATGGCTATTATGAATATCCAGGATAGAATTGAATATTATATTAACCCACCAACGAAGCCGAATTGGTATAAAGAATAATGAATGATGGTTTTAATTTTTATTGTCAACAAAATCTCTGTAATTGCTTCTAATGACTTTATAATTTATATATCTGAATACTCTTGCAGGTTCGGGCTTTTGTTCTGACTTTGGATAATTTTTGGGATAACCTTTTTCGGTATAGAACTGACCGGTGAATTTTATAATATCGGCAGAATAGCCTAATGTATCTGGTAATATCAAGCTTGAATCTACTGGTTCGAGAAAAATCGAGTTTTCAGCCAGTTTATCTTGATCTGAATACTTATCATAATTTCCTTCTTCAATCCAGTTTGCACATTCACAAGCCCAGGAGATGTATGTAAGGTTGACCGTCTTTATTCCCTTTTCAAGCGGACTATTGTTTGCGGGATAGTATTCAATATCACTTTTCGAGGTAGGATTTGGTTCGCTATCGCTTTTTTCTGATGTTGGCGAACAATAAAAGTTAATAGAAATTATCAGGATCCAAACTGATTTCATAATACAATTTACAGCTTTTCAAGGCTGATCCTGAGTAATCACGATAGCTATCGGTACAGGATAATGATTGAAGATTTTTTATTTTATTGAGTACTACGATGAATTAGTGGATGCCGTGATGCCCGCATTGCATTCGCAATGCCTTCACGCATCACTTATTTTCGTTCCGATGCGTGGGGACACGCATCGGGGCTTCCTCACTTATTTTACGGACACGAACGCAGGCGGAGGGTCAGCCCTTAACTTTTTTTATTCATATGGTTTTCTCCGGGCAAGACCCCGGACAGACGGAAATATTTCATTTCAGGTATTTATCAAACCAATCGGAAAACTGATACAGCTCAGGCAACATATCTTCGACGCCATGCCCAACACCTTTTTTTATAATTAATTTATTTACCACACCAGTTTGCCTAAGTTTTGTAATAAATGATTCGGATTGTTGTAGTGGTACAATTCCATCAGCATCGCCATGAAGAATGAAAACAGGAGGGTCGTCAGAAGATATAGAATAGATCGGGGAAATTTCTTTTATTATCTTATATTTTAGAACAGAATCGGAAATAATATTCAATGTTCTTGCCCTGCGATCGTATGTTTTAAAATTAAATGCTTCGCCTAACCGTACATTTTTCATCAGGATTTTATCCTGTAAAATATCAAAATTTTCTTTGCCCCAGTTCAGGAAATCAGTGGGTGGATACAATACCGTTGCAGCCTGCACTCTTGAGGAAACTCTGTCAACAGGATCGTTAGCCATCGAATCAATTTTTTCTTCAGCCATTGCTACTGCCAAAGATAAATGCCCTCCCGATGAAAAACCGGTTATACCTATGTGATTTGGATCGATGCCAAACTTGACCGCATTATAACGAACATATCTTACAGCTCTTTTTAAATCATTAACAGCATCCGGAATTGCGTAGCGTGGCTGGGAACCGTGCATTACCGCAAAAAGTGAATATCCTTTTTTTAAATAGAATTGTAGTATTTCGGTGCCAGCGAAAGCAGAAACCCAGGCACCACTTTGTACACAAATAATTGCCTTACCATTTGCTCTTATTTTGGGTTTTATCCATAACACTGTAAGGCTCATCCCATCTTTTCTTCCATAGATCAATTCTTCCTGGGGAAAACTGTTTTTCTTTGCCTGGTCACTAATTTTTGCAATCATTGGTTCCCAACGCTTGTCTTTCTTAATGGGAATAAAGTCACTATTATTTTTAATTCCATCTATATCAGCAAGAGATATTTTGTCGGACCCGGATATAATATCAAGATAGTGAAATGCGCTGTCGGGTTCCCCTCCCAAAGACCACATGCCTGCGCAAAAAACATATCTAAATAACATTGCTTCACTTCCTTTTCCTCTTATTCCTGTCGCATAAGCAAGACCTGCATTCTTAAAGTCCCTTGTCCCATAAAGGGAATCACCCTCATAAAATAACTCTGTTGAAGTTTGGGTAAAGGCGACTTTAATAATCAGGAGGCTGATGATGAGAGCAATAATATTCTTCATAAATTGATTTTTATTTTTCGGGTTGGATTGATGGATTAACTGGAATCAGGCCAAGGGATTGTTCTTTATTTACTACAGTCAACTCATAAATATACGGATACAAGCCTCATACGGGACAGCTTTTCAAGGCTGATCCTGAGTAATCACGATAGCTATCGGTACAGGATAATGATTGAAGATTTTTTATTTTATTGAGTACTACGATGAATTAGTGGATGCCGTGATGCGTGTCTCCACGCATCACTTATTTTCGTTCCGATGCGTGGGGACACGCATCGGGGCTTTCTCACTTATTTTACGGACACGAACGCAGGCGGAAAGCTTCGATGAAAGTTGATTTGCCAGCGTTATTTTTTCCAACAGCGATAGTTAAATTTTTAAAATCAATTTCGTGTTCATTATATCCTCTATAATTTTCAAGCTTTATTCTTTCCAGCATCCTTATGGCGTTTATACTAAATATTACTGTGATAAATCAAGTTGTATCCCGTTTAAAGTTAAATAGAATTACAGAACCCCGAACGGAGCGTCGCAACAAAAGATTAATAGTAGCAATCAGCCTGGCTCATTAATATTTTATCCAGCTAAATTGAAATTCAACGGGTGCTTTTAAACCACGATCAGAAATTTTTTTGAAACGTTCGGGCAGGCTCATTAAATAATCACGGGCTTTTTCGGCAACACCGGTAAGGCTGCTAATATTAGCGATATCCCATTCGTTTATCAACGAGTCTAAAATATGTGTGTAATCGCGGCTGGTGTACACACCGAGACGCTGGGCCGCATCGCTGAAGTGAGCAAAAGTTTTACCAATAGATTCACCGGCCTGTCTAAGAAAATGTGCAGGCATTACAATGCGGCTACGCATCATCTGTTCAAAGGCCAGCATCATTTCACTGGCATCAACCTCAAATATTTTTGCAACAAAACTTTTATAGGCTTTTGCATGACGGGCTTCATCGGATGCAATAACACCACAGATCTGCGAGAGCTGGTTACTTCCATGTTTTTTGGCCAACGAAGCAGTGCGCCGGTGCGAAATATTTGTGGCCAGTTCCTGGAAAGAAGTATATACAAAATTTTTGTAAGGATCTCTTGCGGCGGCATTATCCATTCCATCTGCAATTAAATATTGTGTGCTTATTTCCATCTGCCGCATATTGATACGGCCGGAGAGATAAAGAAATTTATTCAGGAGATCACCATGACGGTTCTCTTCTGCACTCCACATTCTTATCCATTTACTCCAGCCCTGTGGTTCTTCTTTTGTGATACCTTCTACATCCATCAGCCAGCTTTCATAAGTAGGCAAAGCTTCTTCGGTAATGGTATCACCTACGAGTACAGCCAAATAATCATAAGGCAGTTCTTTACATTCTGCTCTTAGTTCTTTTATTTCTTTGGAGAAATTTTCACTGGTACTGTCTGGAAGAAAATCAGCAGGCTGCCAGTTGGTATCAATTTTTTTCAGGAATTCATCAATGATACTATCTATCTTTTGTGCCAGGTAATGCATTACTTCAATACGGGCAGGTTTCAATTTCACATCGTACATGCTAAAGAGTCCTCTGGCAGTTTTACGCTGCCTTATTTTTTTGTAACCGTTTAAAGTTACATCATTTCAGCGTCTCGGGCTTTTGAATTTGCATTATCCTAACATTACTCTGTCAATAGCTATCGGGATATTCGAACACTAACAATTGTTATCTTTGCGTGCCAAATTCAAAAATCAAAAGTAAAAAGTCAAAAAATAAATCATGGCTAAAGAAGTATACATAATATCAGCAGTTCGTACCCCAATAGGAAGTTTTGGTGGAACATTAAAAGATCTTTCGGCTACACAACTTGGCGCTATTGCTATTAAAGGTGCATTGCAAAAAGCAGGTGTAAAGCCTGATCAAATACAAGATGTATTGATGGGTTGTGTACTGCAGGCTAATCTTGGTCAGGCGCCTGCAAGACAAGCAGCAAAGCTTGCCGGTCTGCCAAATGAAGTGAATTGTACCACTGTAAATAAAGTTTGTGCAAGTGGAATGAAAGCAATTGCACAGGCAGCTCAATCGATTTTATTGGGCGATGCTGATATTGTTGTGGCCGGCGGCATGGAAAGTATGAGCAATGTTCCTTTTTACGATCCCAAACTTCGCTGGGGTAATAAATATGGTGATGTAACTGCTGTAGACGGTCTTGCCAAAGATGGATTGACAGATGTATATGATGGCAAAGCAATGGGTAATGCTGCCGAGTTGTGTGCAAGAGAATGTGGTATCAGTCGCGAAGCGCAGGATGCATTTGCAATTGAAAGTTATAAACGCAGCCAGGCAGCATGGGAGAATGGTAAGTTCAATAATGAAATAGAACCGGTGGTTATTCCTCAACGTAAAGGAGATCCTGTTGTATTTGTAAAAGATGAAGAACCTTATAATGTAAAGTTTGATAAGATACCTTCTTTGAATCCTGCATTTGAAAAAGGTGGAACTGTTACGGCTGCTAATGCGAGCACGATGAATGATGGCGCTGCTGCATTGATATTGATGAGTAAAGAAAAAGCGGATGCATTGGGTTTAAAACCAATTGCAAAAATTCTTTCTTATGCTGATGCTGAGCAGGCGCCTGAATGGTTCACTACTACACCCTCGCTTGCCGTTCCTAAAGCTGTGGCTAAAGCCGGCTTGAAGATGGAAGATATTTCTTATTGGGAATTGAATGAAGCGTTTGCAGTTGTTGGTATTGAAAATACAAAACGTATGAAGCTTGATCCATCAAGAGTGAATGTGCATGGCGGCGCTGTTTCAATTGGTCATCCGCTCGGTGCCAGTGGTGCAAGGATCATTGTGACATTAATAAATGTATTGAAAGCGAACAATGCGAAGTATGGCGCGGCGGGCATTTGCAACGGAGGTGGCGGCGCTTCTGCTATGGTCATTGAAAATGTAGTTTAAAGTTTATAGTTTTTAGTCTATAGTTTGTCGTTGTGTAAATTATTTGAAGCTTCTCTTTTTGGGAAGCTTTTTTGTTTTGCGTACAGGCGCAAAGCCCTCGCTTTTTGGAAATGTTTTCTTCGTTAAAAACTCTTCAATTGTTGAAGAGTTTTTATTACACCCATTTTATCTTGTAGGATCTTTTCAGTGATCGGAGGTTAAAAGCCCCCTTTAGGGGGTTTGGGGGCTGACCTCACCT
>DATDCP010000010.1:0-12947 GCA_036524255.1 Chitinophagaceae bacterium | reverse complement strand
CAGGCATGTTCATTATGTTCATCATGTATCATTACCACTTCGCCACGAAATCGTTCAGGCAATACCAAGGTGTCTTTATTATCCGGGTATTGCTGTGTTATTTTTTCTTTTCCATGATGCAGCGCATACCAGCCGGTACGTTTCATGCCGATCAGTAAGGATTTAACACCTTTAAAAACATCTTTTATATAGTTAACTATAAACATTTGACCTCATCCTCCACCTCCTTCTCCTGAAGGAGAAGGAGCGGTGCTTTTTATTTTTAATAAACAAATTAACTACCACATCATCTTTAGCTCCCTATTCAGCTGAGCAGAGAACTGAAAGTACAAGAGTGCGACGCAACGGAAGTTTAATAGTAGCACTTCAGTTGGGCCCACAAAATTCATCTCCATTTATAAGAACTCTTTCAAAGTCCCCCTTTAGGGGGTTTGGGGGTTTCAAAAATGCCAACCCATAATTGCCATCAACGTTACTAATAATAAATTGAACATGCTTATCGGTAATAAATATTTCCATTCAAGATTTAATAACTGGTCAATACGCAGCCGCGGGAATGTCCAGCGAAACCACATTATCACAAAAATTAAAAAAAATGTTTTACCTATAAACCAAAGACTTGATGGAATATAATCCATAATGTGATTGAACTGAGTATCTGTTCCAAAATGTAATGGTTGCCACCCGCCCAAAAACAAAGTAGCACCAAGAGCACAAACCACAAATATGTTTACATACTCAGCCAGGAAGAACAAGGCGAATTTCATTCCTGAATACTCCGTATGAAAACCTGCAGTAAGTTCTGATTCTGCTTCAGCAAGATCAAATGGTGCACGGTTTGTTTCTGCAGTTACTGCGATCATGAAGATCACAAATGCGATCCATACAGGAAGATGACCTTTAAAGATCCACCACCCATCCGCTTGTGAATTTATGATCGATGAAATTTTCAGATCGCCAGTCAGAATTACAATTGCAAGAATGGCGAAACCGGCAGATAATTCATAACTCACTATCTGTGCTCCGCTACGCATAGCACCAAGCAATGAATATTTATTATTACTTGCCCAGCCTGCCATTAATATGCCTATCACCGATATGGATGATACAGCGGCAAAAAATAAAACACCAATATTAATATCCCATATCTGTAATCCTTTTGCAAACATCAGCGGCGCCATTATCACCATTGCAATGATCATTACAATAAATGGCGCCAGGTTAAATAAAAATTTATCGGCGCCATCCGGCGTCATTCCTTCTTTTACGATCAGCTTCAGTGTATCTGCTGCTGTCTGAAACATTCCAACAGGGCCAACACGATTAGGCCCAAGTCTCAACTGCATCCATGCAGAAACTTTTCTTTCCATCATGATCAGCACCAAACCAAGTAATGCAAACAAGCTAATGATACATACCCCAACAATTACAAACTCGATCAGCATTGGCCATGGCGCTGCAAATTGATTATTCAACCATTCGTGAATACTGTTTGCTATGTTTTCTAAACTTGGCATTTTTTATTTTATGTACTTTGCTTTTGTACTACTATTAAACTTTCGTTGTGTCACTCACTTGTACGTTCTTATCGCTACTCAACAATATTCAACTATTCCTATTTAAATGCTATGATCTTTTCTTTTGTTCTATGTTGAACCCCTACGGGGTTCCTTTTAAAAAAATCTTTCATTTGATCTCCGGGTTAAAACCCGGAGCTACCAACATTGTGTCCCGCTAAGGCGCCAAGAAAAGAACTCATCATCCTAAGTCTCCCCTTTAGGGGGACAGGGGGGCTACCTATCAATATCTGGTATTACCAGGTCGATCATCGCCATTATAGCAACAAGATCACCGATCTTTCCACCTCTTGCCATATGATCCAATGCACTCAGGTTACTGAAACCCGGTGACCGGAATTTAATTCGGTAAGGCGTTGTACCACCTTCACTAACTATATACACTCCAAACTCACCTCTTGCTGTTTCTACCCTTGAATAATATTCACCTTTTGGTAATTTTAAAACTGCTTTTGTTTTTGCCTGTACATCACCTTCAGGAATATTATCGATTAGCTGTTCAACGATAGAAAGCGATTGCCTCATTTCTTTCATCCTTACTAAATATCTTGACCAGCAATCACCGCCGGTTTCAATTATCTCATCAAACTGCAATTTGCTGTAAACTTCATAAGGAAATAATTTTCTTATATCACAACTTACTCCACTGCCTCTTGCAGTTGGCCCTGTACAACCATAAGAAATTGCATCTTCTTTTGAAAGATAACCTACACCTTTTACTCTATTTTGAAAGATCACATTACCAGTCAGCAATTCATCATATTCATCGATCTTCCTTTTGAAGTGAGCAATAAATTCTTTTACTCTTCTTTGAAAATTAGGATGAACATCCACCATTACACCGCCCGGTACCATATAGTTCATTGTTAACCTGGTTCCGCAACTTTCTTCCATTATATCATTAATCATTTCTCTTTCACGAAAAGCATGGAAGAAGGGAGTAAGTGCACCAATATCCATTGCGCCTGCACCCCACCAAAGTTGATGTGATGCCAAACGTGTTAATTCATCCATTAATACTCTTATCGCTTGTGCTCTTGACGGAACTTCAATTTGCATTCCTTTCTCAACACACAAACAGCAACCATGATTATTAATGTGGGAAGAGAGATAATCCATTTTACTGGTAACATAAATGAACTGGCGAAAACTTAAACTCTCACACATCTTTTCAATAGAACGATGAATATACCCAAGATGCGGATCTACTTTTTTGATCGTTTCCCCATTCAATGTAATTACCAAATGCAACACACCGTGAGTAGCGGGGTGTTGTGGTCCTACATTGATGACCATATCACCAAATACATCCGGTGTGCCGAAACCAGGTTGTTTTAATATTTCAGTTTCACGATACATTAGAGTTTTATCATATTAACAGGGTCTTCAAAATCTTTTCGCAAAGGATTTTTTCCTTCCCACCCATCCGGCAATATCAGTATTCGCAGATCAGGGTGATTCAAAAAGTTTACACCAAACAATTCATAGATCTCTCTTTCGTGAAATTCTGCTGTTCTCCAAATATGCGATACAGTTTCTATTTCCGGTTTGTTCCTGTCCAATTGTATTTTCACTACTACCTGGTGACGATATCTTGTCGACTCTAAATGATAAACCATTGTGAGATGTGTTTTCCAGTCAACGCAGGTCTGGCAAAACAAGTAATCGAAATTCAGTTCAGGTTTGTTTCGAAGAATTTCTGCAGAAGTCAATAGATCGCCAGGTGCAATTATAATATTTAACCATTCACCGCTTTCGTCAAAGGTTGCGGTGGAAATTAATTCTGTGAGGCTTATTTTTAATTCTTCTTTTGTCATTAATTAAACAGCCTTTTGATATTCAATCTTGCTTTCTTCTCTTATTTGCTCCCTTGTTAATCCTTTTTTTATTTTTTGCTGAAGCAGCATTAGTGCATTTATTAACGCTTCTGGTCTTGGAGGGCAACCTGCTACATATACATCTACAGGAATCACATGGTCAGCGCCTTTTACTACTGAATAAGTATTGTAAAAAAAAGGTCCGCCACTTGTTGCACAGGCTCCCATTGCGATCACATATTTCGGGTCACCCATTTGATCATATAATCTTTTTAATACCGGCGCCATTTTATTAACAATGGTGCCTGCAATGATTATTACATCAGCTTGCCGTGGAGTTGCTCTTGCTACTTCAAAACCGAACCGGCTCCAATCATATTTTGCGGCGGCAGTGCTCATCATTTCTATCGCACAGCAACTGGTACCAAATACCAATGGCCATAATGAATTTGACCTTGCCCAATTGATTACGTCATCCAGCTTGCTTACAAGCACTCCGCCCGAAGGAGTTTGATGAACTTCTCCCGGGAAAGCAAGTGTTGATTCAGATTGAAATTTGTCTGTCATATATTAACTACTGCCATTTTAATGCCCCCTTTTTATGTGCATACAGAAAGCCAAGAAACAGAATGAAAAAGAAAATCACAATTTCTATTAGTGCGATCCAACCTACACTTTTAACAACGACAGCCCAGGGATATAGAAATATCAGCTCAACGTCAAAAATTAGAAATATCAATGCAAAAAGGTAATATCCTACATTAAATTGTATCCAACTCGGTCCTGTTGTTGGAACACCACACTCATAAGGCTCACCCTTTTGTTTATTTTTTGTCGCTTTTAAAACAACTTTGGAGATAAGAATGGCTATGCCGGAAAAGGCTACAGCAGAAATCGCAAGAACAATCAGTGAGGAAGCACCCATAGGGAAATTCTGATTTTTACGAATATAGCAAGTGTGATTGGAATATGAACATGAGACTTATCAAGATAAAAGTGATTTCTATCCATACAATTCCTGGTGAATTGATTTTTTATCATAACCCATCGCAAGAATTCTTTGCTTGGCTTCATCGATCATTACTTTCCATCCGCAAAGAAGAAATAAAGCAGGTTGTTTGTTGGCACATATCTCTTCATATATAGCATGAACATAACCAGACCGGCCATCCCATTCTTCACGGGATAATGTGGGGATGTAATGAAACTTTTCCAGCTGTAGACTTTTCATTTCTTCATAATATAAAAGATCAGTTTTTTTCCTGGTACCGAAGATCAAATAAATATTATTATGCGGAATATTGTGCAATTTGATATATGTAGCCATGCTGCGAAACGGTGCAATCCCTGTTCCCGTGCAGATCATGATTATATCTTTTTGCAAGTCTTCTTCATCCAGCGTAAAAACTCCCTGTGGGCCACGCAATGTCAATTCGCTTCCCACAACTATATTATTAAAAAGATATGTAGTGCCTAATCCTCCTTCGAGTAATACTATAACAAGCTCCAAAATATTTGTTCCGTCTGGCCAGCTGGCGATCGAATAACTTCTTATTCTTTTATTTGGTTTTTCATGAATGGGCAGGTCAAGAGTGATAAATTGTCCTGGTATAAAATCAAATTTTTCAAGCTCGGGGATCTGGATAACATAACGTCTTGTATTATGCGTTTCCTGGATGATATTTATTACTTTACCTGTACGCCATGGTTGCAGGGCCATATAAAAAATTTATTCAAAGTACAAAACAAACGTCAATTTCAAAATGATATAAAATAGAAGTTGAAGAACGGACAAAATAAAAGCGGCGCCGTAGCACCGCCTTTTTGCTTAATGGCAAGCAATCGAACTTTTAAAAGTAAAAAAAAATCTGGTAGTGACAAATATATTTTATTGACGAACATCAGGATCAAGTACTTTCAGTTTTTTGATAGTTGTATAATAGGTCTTATTTTTCCAAACATAACGAACCACTAATTCATTTAAATGAGCAAGGTTTAATTCATATTTTGAATCATTGATCTTGCTTTTACCAGAGGGATAAACAAGAATTATTTTATTTTTTGTAACCGGCACCAAGATCGTTGTATCATTTTTTTCCATGCCTGTAAAAATGATCTTTCTAACTGGCAGATCGGTTATAGTATCTGTTTTTATATCGTGACGAATGCCCGAGATCCAAAGCCCTGTTATATTTATTTTTTCAGTTTTTGGGAGCTCAAGATAGAACCAGTAATTAAAATTTAGTTTGGGTTTGGTCTTGCCTGATGGCTGTATGTCATTTTCTTCTGTATAATCAGGTACAATGCCCGGAATACTTGCCTGCTTATACCCATAAACCTTTTTCACCAGTGGTTTTGCTTGTGTAAAGCCTGAAACAATAACGATCAAAAGAAATACCGGTATAAATATTTTTTTATCCATGTATTGAAGATGCAATAATGAACTCTTTAACACCAAAAAAACTGTTAAGAAAAAGCCCTCGTCAGAGGGCTTTTTACTACCTGATAATTTTCTGGACGTGACGATACTTTTTGTTATCGCTGTAAATGCTCAAAATATAGGCACCTTTTGCAAACCGGCTAATATTGAAATTTCCATTTTGATATCCGGTTTCCAGTCTGTAAAGTTCCTGACCCTGCATATTGAATAGTTGAACAGATATCTTTTTTACGTCTGGTTTATTACCGACACTGTATTGAACCATGCTTTGACTTATTGTGGGATAGACCTTTGTAATAAAATCCTTATCGTTAATTACAGGGTTATTAATTCCTGTAACAAGATTCGAAATACCCAAAAAAGTATAATAAAGACCATTGCCATGTGTGCCAATAAGCAAAACATTATCAGCAGGTCTGTAGGCAAGAGAACTTACCACTGCAAAATTTAATGTTGTTGATCCCTCACGTAGCCAGGTTGGCGAACCGCCCCCTAGTAATGTTGTTCCCAAATTTTCTACTGCAAATAAACCAGCGGCTGTTCCTACATAATATTCGGTGACTGGATTACCCGATCCGTCTTTTTTTACAGTGATCATGCAGCTTCGTGCAGATATATAATCTGAAGTGTTGTTTCCTGTAAGATTTCCTTCAGCAACTCTCCAGGTAGGTGAAGCGCTTTTGGCATCATTGGTCCAAAGTATATTAGTTACATTATTAAGAGCAGATCCAACAGTTCTTCCATAATTAGTTACTACTGCAATTATTTCATTATCGTTATTTGGGTTTACTGCAATATCCTGGACATTTAATCCGGTCATATCTGTAACTGTGGGTGTAATATTTACAGGAGTCGTTGCTGCCGCAGAATTTCTTGGATCATCTAATCGAAATATTCTTCCATCGGTAGTGCCAAAATACATTGAATGTAATGAACCATAGTGGCCACGGCTGAAAGCAATTGCCCTGATCGCAATGGTTTTCCCATTGCTTGAATTCACAGCACTGCTTACACCGGTCAATTCCGTCCAACCTGAAGAAGTAGACACCGTGGATGCATTCGTGGTGCGAAACATACGATTGAAATTTATATAATACAGGTCTTCTGTATTGTCAGGATTTAGTTTAAAATTGGTAACAAACTCTCCAAATTCTGATGATGACTCTGCCTCTGTTAAACCACTAGGACGAATTTCATTAAATCCTGCTCCTGCAGGTACTCCTAAAGATGGCTGTAATTGACCGCGACGAATACTCCCCAATTGTACTGCCGAATATATGTACTGGGTTGATCCATTTCGTTTAGAAATGCCAACTGATGCTCCATCGCCACCTAAAACCCGCCGATGATTATTACTGTCAGAAGGTATTATACCAAGAATTCCAGTTTTATCCCGGAATTGTGTTCCATTATCCTGCGCACCTCCTGCAAAATTGTTAGCGCCAATTTCAGGATCAATCGCCACCTTGTAATATTGGAGTGTTTGATAGTTATTAAGATTTGTCCAAGCAACAGTAGAACCTGCGGCGGTGATATTTAAAGTCCTCTGCATACCACCATCGTTAGAACAAATAGCTTCATTCGGATTTGAAGGATTGAAAACTAAATTATGAATATCGGGATGACTATTTGGATAAAAAGTCAGAGAGGGCAAAGTATTTCCATAGCCACCAATCCAACATAGTGTATTATTATAATTTGCCGTACTAAATCCATCTGTAGATCTATATAAACTTGTGCCACCGAGTAATACAAAATTCGGATCGTCTGGTTTTACTGTTATAAAGAGATCATAGCCACCCTGAATTGTAAATGGATCAGTTGCATCGTGATCTCCATTGGGAAAATCAGGAATATTTCCAGAAAGATTTGTCCAAACATTTCCTGAAGTCATATTTAACTTAAATAGGTCTGCTTCTTTATTACGACCTGAACTTGTATTGGTAAGTCCATTTTCATAAAGCACATAAAGTATTTTTTCATTTGATGGCGCCAATGCAAGTAATGTTCTTCTTGGATCATAAAAATTAGAGCCGCCAACATTCGTAAAACTATAAGAATTCCCACGCCAACCATCAACTGAGTCCTGGCCTAAAAGAGATCCACCAGCCAATCTTGTATAAGAATTAAAGTTACCTGTTTCAGATTTCCATATACCTCTTAAAGTAAGATCAGGTGCAGCCCCCGTCACCGCAACATATACAATTCCTGTAGGGGAAATAACGACATCTCCTTGTCCCCCTGAAGCAAACCCTGAAACACCACTCCCGAATACTGTTTGAAATGTAGTACCGTTGTTCGAGGAACGCACAATTTTCCTATGACAAGCAACATACACATCACCATTTGCAGGACTAACGGAAATTTTGTGTACATAATCAAATGGATGATCAAATCTTTCAGGTACACCGGCTCCAATGGCTGCACCGTTGAAGTCTGTTATGTTAGTCAATGGCAATTTTGTCCACGTTGTTCCATTATCAGTAGATTTTAAAATCCCATAAGCAAGATAGCCTGCCCCAGTTGCATCAGTGGAGCTACCAATATATTCTCCGCCACCTGCATACCATGTATCTTGAAAACCAATTCTGGTATCCTGGGCAATGCATGAAACATTATGCACTTCATTTGCCGGAGTTACTCTTGTCCAGTTGGCACCCCCATCTGTTGATCTGAATATCCCGCCACTGATACCACCTGCTATCAAGACACTATTCGTTGTACCATAACGAACATCATAAGCAATAGCCCTGGTTCTACCACCAATATTGTTTGGGCCTGCTGGCAGGTAATTATTTTGTGTCGTTAATCTTGCAAGGGCTAATGAGGTATTTCTTTCAGGGATCGTTCTTGCAAACTCAACTTCCTGCTTCCGCAAACCAAACAAAGCTTCACCGGTCGTGGCATCTTTGATCATGTCGGCCTCATATTTCCATCGCAAGTATTGGTAAGCCGCTTCATGTTCCTCGTTTTCCTCCAGGAGCTCGATACCGATCTCTTGATCATCTTTGTGTTTATTTAAGAAAAACAGAAGCCCTACCACTACCAACAAAATAAAACTAGCAGAGACAATAACCTTAAATTTCATTATTTAATTCTTTTACAAAATTGCAATTTACTAAATATACAGTTCTAATGACTTTCGTGTAGAACTCAGTTACAAATTTTATATTTTTGTTTTTCGGATGAGTGTAAAGGCTTTGCTGAATGGTTTTATTAACTCCCCCCGTCTTTTTCAATTGGCGGACAGGCTTTCTTTTTCCCAAACTCAAAAAATATACCTTGAAAACCTGCGGGGAAGCTCCCCTGAATTTTTCAGCGCTGCTATATTTGAACATCCTTCCTGCTCACAGTTTAATCACCTTATCGTATTAAATGACGCCGAAGATGCCGCTTATTTTCATAATACGCTGGAAAACCTGACCGGGGCGCTGGACATTTTTTATTTTCCTGCTTCGTTTAAACAACGAAAAAATTTCAGCCTGCTGAATAGCAGCCATGTGATGTTGAGAACTGAAGCGTTAACAAAAATGGCTTCGCAATTAAATACGAGTGGCTCTGTAAATAAAAAAGTGCTTGTTACTTACCCTGAAGCTTTATTTGAAAAAGTAGTGGTTTCAAATACGCTTTCTTCTAATATTATTTTTATAAAAAATGGCGATACACTTGATACAGGTTCGTTGCTTTTAAAGCTTGCGGACTTTGGTTTTGAAAGAACGGATTTTGTGTATGAGCCAGGTCAATTTGCCATTCGCGGTGGTATTCTTGATATTTATTCTTTCGGAAATGAAAAACCTTACCGTGTCGAGCTTTTTGGAAATGAAGTTGATTCTATCAGGATCATTGACCCGGAAACGCAATTGAGTGAAAGAAAACTATTGCAGGTAAGCATTATCCCAAATATCGAAACACAATTTATTGACAAGGAAAAGATTTCGCTACTGGATTTTTTACCAGAGAATACCATTGTCTGGATACGTGAAGAAGAGCTGGTTTATAAAAAACTGAAAGATTGTGAAGAAGAACTGGAATATTTTTTTGAACACAAGAGCCCGAATGAGAAAGTAAAGGATAATTCAGAGCAATCATCACAGGTAAATTTTACCAAGGCAGATTTTATTTCACAGTGTGATCTTGAAAAGCAAATCGAAAAGCGTTCCTGTGTTTTCTTTGGCAACGAACCGGTCAATCGGCCTTCTCTTTTCGTTTTGCAATCGAACACTCTCGTTCAGCCAGCATTTAATCGTCGTTTTGATCTGCTGATTCAGGATTTGAAAAATTGGGAACAAAAAGGATTTGATGTTTACTTGTTTGCTGAAAATCCAAAACAATTAGAAAGATTGCGGATCATTTTTGAAGATCTGAAATCGGATATTGTTTTTAATCCAATTACTGCTTCTATTCACGAAGGATTTATAAACGAGGACCTGAAGGTCGTTTGTTATACCGACCATGAAATATTTCAACGATATCATAAGTACCGGGTAAAACAGGCCTACAATAAAAGCAAGGCGCTAACATTAAGAACGCTTCGTGAATTACAACCGGGAGATTTTGTAACACATATTGATCATGGCGTAGGGACTTTTAGTGGCTTGCAGAAAATTGAAGTGAATGGAAGATTGCAGGAAGCAGTAAGAATTATTTACAAAGACAGTGATATTCTTTACGTCAATATCAATTCACTCCATAAGATCGCTAAATATACTGGTAAGGAAGGAACCGTTCCGAAAGTAAATAAACTCGGAAGTGATGTATGGAACAAATTAAAAGATAAAACGAAAGCAAAGGTTAAAGAGATCGCATTTGACCTGATAAAACTTTATGCCAGCAGAAAAGCGCAACAGGGTTTTCAGCACACACCCGATAATTACCTGCAAACAGAATTAGAAGCTTCGTTTATTTATGAAGACACGCCAGACCAGGGCAAAGCAACGGCTGATGTAAAGAAAGATATGGAATCATCTTCCCCAATGGATCGATTGGTATGCGGTGATGTGGGTTTCGGAAAGACAGAAATTGCGATTCGTGCAGCATTTAAAACTTGTATCGATGGTAAGCAGGCGGCTGTATTGGTGCCAACGACTATTCTTGCTTTTCAGCATTATAAAACTTTTAGTGAGCGGTTAAAAGATTTTCCTGTAACCGTTGATTATATCAATCGCTTTAAATCAACTAAGGAGAAGAAAGAAACATTAAAAAAATTAGAAGAAGGAAAGATCGAAATTATCATCGGCACACATGCTTTACTTGGAAAGGAAGTGAAATATAAAGACCTGGGTTTGCTGGTTATTGATGAAGAACAAAAGTTTGGAGTTGGTCACAAGGAAAAAATAAAAACTATTAAAACGTCAGTTGATTGTTTGACATTAACAGCAACTCCAATCCCAAGAACACTGCAGTTTTCATTAATGGGGGCAAGAGATCTGAGCATCATAAATACTCCTCCGCCTAACAGGCAGCCGATCCAAACTGAATTACACGCTTATAATGAGGACCTGATCCGTGATGCGATCTATTATGAAACTGAAAGAGGTGGCCAGGTCTTTTTCATTTATAATCGTGTACAGAGTTTGCCCGAAATGGCCAATATCATCCAGGCATTATGTCCTGATCTGAGTATTGGTATTGCGCATGGTCAAATGGAAGGGCATGAACTTGAAAAACATATTCTTGATTTTATTGATAAAAAATATGATGTGCTTGTTTGCACCAACATTGTCGAAAGTGGTGTTGATATTCCGAATGTGAATACAATCATTGTGAACAATGCTCACCAGTTTGGCTTAAGCGATCTGCATCAATTAAGGGGAAGGGTAGGGCGCAGTAATAAAAAAGCATTTTGTTATTTGTTGTCTCCGCCGATGAGCACATTGCCTGATGATTCAAGAAAAAGATTGCAAACATTGGAGCAACATAGTGAACTCGGCAGTGGTTTTCAAATTGCAATGCGTGATCTTGATATTCGTGGTGCTGGGAATATGCTTGGTGGTGAGCAAAGTGGTTTTATGGCGGATATTGGTTTTGAAACCTACCAGAAGATCCTGGATGAAGCGATACGTGAATTAAAAAGAACAGAATTCAAAGAATTGTTCAAAGAAGAAATTTCAAAGCAGGATGATTTTGTGCAGGATTGTACGATTGATACAGATCTTGAGATCTTAATACCCGATGATTATGTTGAAAGCATCACAGAAAGATTATCGTTATACCAACGATTGGATAATTCGGAAACTGAAGAAGAATTACAATTGATGGCTGAAGAAATAAAAGATCGCTTTGGTGCTTTACCGCAGCCCGTGAATGATCTTTTTGTCACTGTTCGCTGCCGTAAGCTGGCTGTTGAGCTCGGCTTTGAAAAAATGAGCCTGAAAGATGAAATTCTTCGTTGTTATTTTATCAATAGACCCGACTCTCCTTATTTTGAATCACAAACTTTTCAGCAGATTCTTTCGTTTATACAAACAGGGACCAATAAAGCCAAGTTGAAACAAAGCGGCAGGTTATTTAGTATGATAGTCAATGATGTAAAATCGATGGCGGAAATGCACCGGTTCCTGGCTTCAATGCACCGGTTTTGCTTTTAACGGCAAAGGTGTGAAAGCCTGAAATGTGATTTTACTTCGACAGGTTAGTAAAACATGCCCGTATATTTTACCTAAATGTGTTAATTTTAAAAAGCATAAATCTGGCTATGAGAATCCATCCAATTCCTTTCACCATCCTGCTTTGTCTTTTTTCTATTTTTTCTTTTTCACAGAGAGACACAAGCTCTGCATTGCAACTTCGTAGCGGTAAAGTTTTTCCTGAAAAAAATATTACACAGGAGAATGTAAAAAGCTTTGCCGGACAACTGCAAAAAGTAAACGGCAAATCATTTGCTGTTTTACAGTTCGAGCAAATACCATCTGAATCAAGGAAACAAGAACTTGCTGCGTCAGGGATTCAATTGCTTGAATACATTTCCGGCAATGCCTATACGATTTGTATTACAAAAAATATCGACCACACAATTTTGCAGAAGGCTGGGGCAAGATCAATTTTCGAATTGTCGCCTGTTCAAAAGATGCATCCCGTGATGGCAAAAGGAATATTTCCATCATGGGCGATAAG
>DATDCP010000009.1:0-9327 GCA_036524255.1 Chitinophagaceae bacterium | reverse complement strand
GTTGGATTTGCTATTGCAGACCTGGTAGATAATAATATTTGGGCATTGTTCATTCATCCAGATTTTGAAAAATCAGGGATTGGAAAGAAATTACATGATGAAATGATGAACTGGTATTTCTTGCAAACAGATAAAACTGTTTGGTTGGGCACTTCGCCAAAAACAAGGGCCGAATTGTTTTACCGCAAAGCGGGATGGAAAGAGACAGGTTTACATGACAAAGGCGAAATAAAATTTGAGATGACAAAAGACGAATGGAGATCTTTACAATTATAATTATTAGAAATGCTTGCACTAAACTTTACTCCCTTTCCTGAATTAAAAACTCAAAGACTTTTATTAAGAAAGCTTGAAAAAACCGATGCTAATGAAATGTTTTTTCTTCGGTCAAATGAAGATGTATTGCGTTACATAGGAAGGGAGCCAACAAAAACGATTGCCGAAGCAGAAGAATTTATTAATATGATCAATAAAAATGTAGATGAGAATGAATCAATTCTCTGGGGAATTACATTCTTAAATGATCCATCGCTGGTTATCGGGACAATTTGTATATGGAATTTTAAAAGGAAAAATTATCGTGGCGAAATAGGTTATATACTTCATCCTGATCATTGGCGAAAAGGAATAATGAAAGAAGCGATCAATGCTGTTGTTGATTATGGCTTTTCTGTTTTAGGCTTACACAGTATTGAAGCATTGCTTGATCCCGAAAATATTGCATCATCATCTGTATTGGAAAGTACGGGGTTTATAAAAGAAGGCCATTTAAAAGAAAGCTTATATTTTAATGAGAATTTTAAGGATGAAGCTATTTATTCAAGATTGAAATAAAGTAAATGTACTAGTCAAGCTAAAAGCTTTTTAAGGGAGTGTTTTTTTATAGTACATTTAAGAAAATGTTTTTTATGATCGCCATTAAACACATCCTTTCTCTTTTTATTTTCTTTTTAATTATACTTACAAGTTGTAAAAAAAATGTTGCTACTGCTGAAGTAATCAATGAGGAAATAGCCACTGGAAAGCCAACTCCGCCACCTCCGCCGCCACCAGTTCATGGCGTTTGTGATTATGATATTAATGAAACTGCCATCCTCGGAGCAGGCTGGACAAAATCTTTTGACGAAACCTTTTCGGGCAATCTTAATAATTGGAATACATGGCATGGCGGAGCCTTCAATAATGAATTACAACTTTACCAGGCAGCTAATCTTTCGGTTGCAAATGGAAATCTTGTGATCAATGCTAGAAAAGAAACTGTTTCTGGGCCAACTACACCATTTGACGCAACATCAAAAACTTTTAATTATACTTCTGGCCGGATAGAAACAACTACGAATTTTTCTGCATCTGCTTCTACACCTATTGTAAGAATGATGGCAAGAATAAAATTGCCTGCAGGTTATGGTATGTGGCCAGCATTTTGGAGTTACGGAGATCCCTGGCCAACGCAAGGAGAAATAGATATCCTGGAAGCAAGAGGGCAGGAGGATATGAAATACCAAACAAATTATTTTTATGGAAGGACTGCAAATCGCAATCTTGTTCGTGGCGCCGAAGGTTTTGTAACCACCGATGTGAGTCTGCAAACTTGTTATCATGTTTATGAAATGATCTGGAGCCAAGGTGATCTGAAATTTTATTTTGATGGAGTATTGGTAAAAACGAATTCCGGCAGTTATGTATCAAGCCTGTTTGGAAAGACAGAACGAATAACATTGAATCTTGCTGTAGGCGGACTTTTCTTTTCTAATTTTAATCCTGCATTGATCCAGACAGGAACGATGTATGTTGATTGGGTAAAGGTTTTTATCACTGGTAATTGATTTTTTATGCGAAAGATAATCGCAGGTTTTGCTACTACTAGTGATGGCTTTATTGAAGGTCCTAATGGAGAGATTGACTGGATAATTTATGACCAGGAACAATTTAAAGAATTAGGAGAATCCTGGAAGAAGATCGATGCCATGTTTCATGGGCGCAAAACGTATGAGGCATCATTGAAAATGAAAGGCGAAGTGACTGAAGAAATGATTAATTCCTTTGCTCATATGAAACAGTATGTGTTTTCCAATACACTGGATAAAGTAGAAGACAATTATATTTTAGTAAATGGAGATCTTAAAACAGAGGTTGAAAAAATAAAAAATGAGCCAGGTGGAGAGATTGCTGTTTTTGGAGGAGCAGAACTGCTTTCTTCGTTATTAAATCTTGACCTTATCGATGAACTTAGCCTTGCCATTTGTCCAGTTTTACTTGGAAAAGGAAAAGCTTTTTTCCCTAATGTTGAAAAACGGATTAACTGGAATGTAAAGGAAGTTAAGAATTATTCTTCCGGGCTTATTTCAATTACTTACAAAAGAAAATAGTAGGAGGCAATTACTACATTTGTAACAATGATCTCATCTCTCAGCGATTTCCAAAATCCATTTTTTATTGGCATTGCCGGCACCGGCATGAGTGCTTTAGCACAATACCTGCAGGGTATTGACAAAAACGTCTCTGGTAGCGATCGTTATTTTAAAGAAGGTGAGCTTAATGAAACAAAAGATAAACTGGAAGCAGAAGGGGTCAACTGTTTTTTGCAGGATGGCTCCGGTATTAATGATAAAACAGATTTGATAGTTGTAAGTACAGCTATTGAGGACACTGTGTATGAAGTTCAGGAGGCAAAACAACTAAACATTCCGATCATTAAACGAAGCGAACTGCTTGCTTTGATCGCAGAAAGTAAAAAAACAATTGCAGTTGGTGGAACATCAGGAAAAAGTACAACGACTGCAATGTTATTTGCAATACTTGAACATGCAGGTATGCAGCCAAGTATTATTAGTGGCGCGGGACTTACAAGCATTATTAAAGAAGGTAAGATCGGAAATGCAAAAGTGGGAAAAGGTGATTGGTTAGTGATCGAAGCAGATGAAAGTGATGGATCCATTATTCATTACAAACCTGCAATCGGCTTGCTGCTGAATGTTGATAAGGATCACAAAGAAATTGATGCCTTAATGGAAATTTTTACTGTATTTAAGAACAATAGTAAAAAATTTGTAGTTAACCGATCACATTCTCTTGCGGGAAAATTGTCACAGGATATAAGCAATGATTTTTCTATTGATGAAAATCTTTCTGCGTGTTATTTGGCAGAAGACTTTAAGCAATCGGGACTCTCTATTCAATTTTCAATTCAAGGCATAGGATTTTCAATTAATGCTGTAGGCAAGCATAACATGGAAAATGCTACTGCCGCAATTTCGATCGCCCATCAAATTGGAGTAGCGCTGGAAACAAGTGCAGCTGCATTAAAAAATTATGAAGGCATTTATCGTCGGAGCCAGGTTTATGGAAATAAGAATGGCGTTTGGCTAATTGATGATTATGCGCATAACCCGGTAAAATGCGCAGCAAGCATTATGGCATGTCAGCCTGTTGCAAAAAAAGTGGTTGCATGGTTTCAGCCACATGGTTATGCGCCGACAAAATTTTTACGAAACGATTTTGTTGATGAAATAGCAAAAGCCCTGAGACCGGTAGATGAGATCTGGATGAGTGAAATATTTTATGCTGGAGGTACAACTACAAAAGATATTTCATCCAATGACCTGATCAATGATTTAAAAGCGAAAGGTGTTACTGCTTTTTTTGTTGAGAACAGGAACGATCTTGTTTCATCCGTTCATCCTCATCTGACTGATAATTGTGTACTATTGCTAATGGGAGCAAGAGATCCTTCATTAGAACAATTTGCAAAGCAAGTTTGGAGTGAGTTATAAAAATGGCAACACTAGTATCTAATATTAAACAGCTGGTTGGAGTAAGACAGGAATCAAAACTTCTTAATGGAAAAGAATTGTCGGTACTTCCAGTTATTGAAAATGCATATTTGATCATTGAGAATGGTTTGATTGCAGAATATGGTGGTATGTCAAATCTCAAACTTCAAACTTCGAACTTCAAACAAATTATCGATGCATCAGGTCAGTTCATTCTTCCGTGCTGGTGTGATTCACATACACATTTGGTTTTTGCAGCAAGCAGGGAAGAAGAATTTGTTGACAAATTAAAAGGAATGAGTTATGAAGAGATCGCGGCTAAAGGCGGTGGCATACTAAATTCAGCTAAAAAGTTGAATGCAATGAGTGAAGATGAGCTTTTTGATGTTTCATGGAAAAGATTGAATGAAGTAATTAAACTCGGAACTGGTGCGATCGAAATTAAAAGTGGTTATGGATTATCTGTTGAAGGCGAATTAAAGATGCTGCGTGTGATCAAAAGATTAAAAGAAGTATCGCCGATTCCAATTAAGGCAACTTTTCTTGGCGCACATACTTATCCAGTAGAGTATAGAGAGAATCACAAGGGCTATATCGATCTTATCATTAATGAAATGTTGCCTGTGATCGCAAAAGAAAAGTTGGCTGATTATATTGATGTGTTTTGTGAAAATGGGTTTTTTTCACCAGAAGAAACTGAAACAATTTGCAAAGCGGGTTTGCGCCAGGGATTGAAAGCAAAAATTCATGCGAACCAACTTAATTTTTCCGGGGGGGTAGAGACAGGGATAAAGCTTAATGCAGTTTCGGTAGATCATTTGGAAACTGTGAACGGTGATATTATCAGCAAGCTTGCAAACTCTCAAACGATAGGCACTCTTTTACCTACTGCCGCATTTTTTCTTCGAATGCCATTTCAACCGGCAAGGCAAATGATAGATGCGGGATGCGCAATCGCTTTGGCTTCTGATTATAATCCAGGTTCATCTCCTTCCGGGAATATGAATTTAGTTGTAGCAATGAGCTGCTCAGGAATGAAGATGTTACCTGAAGAAGCTATTAATGCTGCTACACTCAATGGCGCTTTTGCGATGGAATTACAAAATGAAGCAGGAAGCATCTCTGTTGGTAAAAGGGCAAACCTGATCTTTACAAGATCAATTCCCTCATTGGCTTATATACCTTACGCTTTTGGCTCAAATCTTATTGATAAGGTGATGATAAATGGTGAAATTATTCGGGAAGCTTCTTGATCAAAAACTTTTATTCCGGGCTATCAAACTTCTTCCTGGTCTTTCCTATACCAATAAATGCCAACGACAAAAGAAATATTAGGGCTAATACGATCAAAGAATTAGTCAAGGCTTTGGTATAACCAAGTTCATTTACATCTACGAAAGGATAAGGATAAAACATTGTGATTGCTCCAAGGATTATAGCGTATACCATATATGAAATTGGATAAATAAGCCATGGGAAAGCATCTTTCCATTTGAGATCTTTTCCCGGAACAAAGATGAACCAGAATAAGACAAAATAAACAGGGATAACACTATGCAAAAGTTCATCAACAAGTTTTTGCATGCCCTGTGGGTTCCAGGTATTTCTTAAAAGAATATTGTAAGTAACGCCAACAATAGTAATGTAAGCCGTAAGTGCTGTTGCCGTTGTTGCTTTTCTAAAAAATCTTCCTAATCGTGACTTACTCTGAAGAGTAACAAAAGTTAAAAACAATGCACACAAAATATTTGTATCAATTGTGAAATATCCAAAAAAGCGAAGCAACGATTCACCGAATGCCACGGGTCTATTTAGTATATGTAAATACAACTGAATGATGACTGTAAACCATCCCATAACAGCGCCAATCGTAGCATATATTCTTGCTGATCGTTTTTCCATAAATTATTTTTTATTCAGCCCATTTCTTTTTGAAATTAAGAAAATAGCGGCCTTCTTTCGCTAAATAGAATTACAGAACGTTGAAAGGAGCGTCGCAAGAGAAGCTCAATCGGAGTTAGTAAGGCTGGTAACAAAAAATCCTGCCAGTTATGACAGGATTTTAATCAACCCGACAAACCTGCTAATCAGAAAGCTTTTTGCTTATCTGCGCCCGGTGTATTCTTATCTGCATTCTTTACATATTTTTCTACCCATGCATATTGCTCATACAATAAATGAAGGATGTTCTCTTTTGCAGCATAGCCATGACTTTCATAAGGCAACAATAAAAACTTCACGGTGCCGCCATGACCTTTTATCGCATTGAACATTCTTTCACTTTGAATAGGGTAGGTGCCAGTGTTATTATCCAATTCGCCATGTACAAGCAGTATAGGCGTTTTAATTTTATCAGCACTCATGAATGGACTCATGTCATTATAAAGATCAGGCGCCTGCCAATAAGTGCGATCTTCATTTTGAAATCCAAATGGTGTAAGTGTACGATTGTATGCACCACTGCGTGCAATACCTGCTTTGAAAAGTTTTGTATGTGCAAGAAGATTCGCCGTCATAAATGCACCGTAACTATGACCACCAACTGCAACACGATTTCTGTCGCCAACACCCATTTCATCTAATTTATTGATCGCTGCTTCAGCATTCATTCGCAGCTGATCATTGAAATTATCATTTGGTTTTTTGTCTTTATCAGTTGCGACGATCGGCATTTCTGCATTATTCAAAACTGCATAACCTTGAGTAACGTAACAAATTGGACTGCCATAGCCAACATAAGTGAATCTATGCTCACTTCCCCTGATCTGGGCCGCATCTGCAGCAGAATTAAATTCAGCGGGGTAAGCCCACATTATTACAGGGAGCTTTCCATCTTTTTTTGGATCATAGCCTTTTGGTAAATACAAGTCTCCGGTTAAGTCAACACCGTCTTCTCTTTTATACTTTATTTTTTGTTTACTTACCCCTTCCATTTGCGGGTAAGGATTTGTGAAACTAGTTATTTGCCTGTCAGCGATTTTTAATTTCAGATTTTTTATCCAGTAGTTAGGAACTTCTTTTTCATTTTCTTTTCTCGTCAGCAATTCAAGTTTATCAGGATTGAGAACACGAACAATGCTTTCAAAATATCCATCATTGCAACGCCAGATTATATCCAATTTTTTTGTATTGAGATCAAAAGTTGCAAGAAAAGGAAGATCGCCATTTGCTGATGCGCCGGTTGTGTTGTTCATCAGAAGTTTGTTGCCATTGTCGATCAGTTTTATCACCTCACTACCAAATTGGTTTTTTTCAGTAACCGGGTTGCCGGGATTTGAATAATTATCGGTCGTATTTCTTTCCATCAGTTTTTCTAACTGTCCGGTTGAAGGATTGTAGCGATTTATTCTTGTCAATTGCTTGCTGGTAAGGCCTTCATTTACTAATGCAACCGTTGAATTACCCCAGCCAGCACCACGATAGCGCATTTGCGTTTTGAAGAGCTCTTTCGGTTGCCCATTGAACGGAGCGCTGAGTGCAAATACAGCATCATGAAAATCCACTTTGGTTTTTATTAAACCACTGTCAAGCGGCATGCACCAAATAACAGTCGCTGCCTCATCATCTCTCCAATTAAAAGCTCTTGCAACATTTTGCACATTATCATTGCCACTCGGAGCAGTTTCTGCTGAAGGAAGATCAGCCAGCATTTTTATTTGTTTGCCATTCATGTCTGTAACGACAACAGTAGAAGGAAAACCAAAAGCCGGAACGATATACGAGAATGGTTTTTTAACGGTACGAAGCATCATGTATTTTTTATCAGGGGAAACAGAGATGCTTGTATAAATAGATGGCTGACCAATTTTTGTTTCTGCACCATTCACATTCCTTACTAATTGTGTGGTTCCATAAAACTCATATAGCTGTTCATCGAAAGGATTCTTGATCATGTCCTGGAAAGTAGGACGTGGAGATGCTTTACCATAATTTTCCTGCAACGTTGGTCCGTTGGGAACGGCTGATTTTGGGGGAGCAGCACTGACAGGTTTTACAATTGTGCGATATAATAAAGTATTATTATCGATCCATTGGTAGCCTCCTGAGATTGTATTCAATGCCTGCTTATTTATTTTAGTTGCTTTTTGCGTAGCAACATCTATAACATAAAGATCAACACGGGTAGAGGTTGTATGTGTGAAAGCAATTTTTTTATCATTGGGGCTCCAATTGATATTGCCGGCCATTAATGGTGAGGGTAACCCGCTTATTTTAATTTCTTTATTCGAAGAAAGATTTTTAAACCAAAGGTCATTAATAAAGGTTTGCCTGCTTGGTGCAAAATTATTTGGATTGATACGTAAACCTGCTATTCGTAATTCCGGCTGCGCTAATTCTTCTATTGATGGATAACTATTACTTTGCGTGAAAAGCATCCACTCTGCTTTATCATCTATACTTACATTTGGAGTGGGTTTTACCAATACAAGATCCATGACATCTTTTGGCGGGGTTTTGTAACCATCTTGTGCAAATAGTTTTGCAGATGAAACGAGGAGCAAAAGGAAGAATAACTTTCTCATGAGTGTTTATTTTTTTTTTGAACTTGAAAATTTATTATAGTATTTGTGAGCGGTGAGTAGCGAATAATGAGTTGTGTGATATTAAATACTCACAACTCATCACTGACAATTCACTGGTATACTCTCACGTAATCGATTTCCATTTTTTGTGGCCAGATATTTTCATCAACGCCTTTTTGTCCACCCCAGTTGCCACCAACTGCAATATTCAATAACAAATGCATCTTGTTGTCAAATGGCCAGGCATCATAACTACTGTGTTCGTTAGCAAATTTGAAAAATTCTTTTTCATCTACCGATACTTTGACACTGTCTTTATTCCATTCCATTCCATAAACATGAAATTTTTCTGAACAGTCTTTTACATTTATTGTATCTGTTTTTTGTGTGCCGATAATATGATTATATTTTTTGCTATGAACCGAGCCATGAATGAATCCCTGGTTATAACCGACATGCTCCATGATATCGATCTCACCATCATCCGGCCAGCGAAGTGGAGTAGTGCTGGCCAACATCCAGATCGCCGGCCATGTGCCAAGTCCTTTTGGCAACCTTGCTCTCACTTCAATTTTACCATATTGCCAGTCGCCTTTTCCCTTTGTGATGAGTCTTGCAGATGTGTAATTTTTTCCCTCCCATGGTTCTTTTCTTGCTTCAATTGTTAAATAGCCTTTTTCCACTCTTGCATTTTCTGATCGTTGTTTTGTATAAAATTGAAGTTCACTATTACCCCAACCATGACCGCCTACATCGTAGTTCCATTTTGTCGAATCCGGTAATCCTGAATAGCTGAAGTCATCGTTCCATACTAATTTCCATTTTGAAACAAATTTTTTTTCAGCAGTGCTGCAACAAATAAATGCAAGTAATGACCAAATAAGGAAATTGAATGGTCGCATATCGGCATGTGGTTTGCTCCGAAGGTAATGATAGAATAGTGTAGAATAGTGCCACCCGTAAAATTTTATTGAAGACTTATCTTATTTTCATGTCACACAATACAGTATTTTTATCCTCAATCTTTTTAT
>DATDCP010000008.1:0-4486 GCA_036524255.1 Chitinophagaceae bacterium | reverse complement strand
GCAGTGACTGCGGTGAAAATGATACCCCTGTCCCCTAAAGGGAGACTTAGGTCGAAGTGATCTTTTTTTTGACAATTTCTTTGAAGCAGAAGCACAGAAATAATAATATAATTGTGAATAATAAACTATTTAGAAAATAATTAAGCTTTATAAATCTAAGTTCCCCCTTTAGGGGGACAGGGGGCTAATGAACGTACAATTATTCATACCATGTTTTGTTGACCAGCTTTATCCGCTGACGGGATTTAACATGATCAAAGTGCTGGAGAAAGCTGGCTGCACTGTTACCTACAATACAAAACAAACCTGTTGCGGGCAACCGGCCTTCAACGCCGGATTTTGGGATGAGGCAAGAACGGTTTGTATAAAATTTGTAAAAGATTTTAGCGGATCTGATTACATAGTAACGCCAAGTGCAAGCTGTGCTGGTTTTGTAAGAAATTATTATTCAAAATTGCTTGATAATTCTTCTGTACATAACCAGGTAAAAGAATTAAATAAACGAGTGTTTGAGTTCTCGGAATTCATGGTAAAAGTTTTGCAGGTAGAACATGTTGGAGCTGTATTAAATGGAAAAGGAACTTATCATGATAGCTGTGCAGGATTAAGAGAATGCCGGATCAAAGAAGAACCCCGGAAACTTTTATCAAATGTAAAAGGATTGGAGCTTCATGAAATGCATGATGTAGAAACTTGTTGTGGTTTTGGCGGAACATTCGCAGTGAAATTTGAACCTATCTCTATTGGCATGGGTGAACAGAAAGTTGAAAATGCATTATTGACGAAAGCTAACTATCTCATCTCAACCGATCTTTCCTGTCTTATGCATTTAGATGGATACATAAAGAACAAAGGATACAGTCTGCAAACCATGCATATAGCGGATGTATTGGCGAGTGGTTGGTAAAGTAAAAAGTCAAAACTAAAAACTCAAAAGAAATCGAATTCAAAATAAACATTTTTTATTTTTGACTTTTAAATTTTGACTTTATGTCGTACTGGCTTGTTAAATCAGAACCCGACACTTATTCATGGGATGATTTTGTAAAAGAAGGGCAAACTTGCTGGAGCGGAGTCAGGAATTATGCAGCCCGGCTTCATTTGCGTGGTATGAAAAAAGGCGACGAGGTATTTTTTTATCATAGCAACGAAGGCACCGATATTGTTGGCATTGCAAAAGTCATAAAAGAAGCTTACCAGGATCCCACAACAGATGATGACCGCTGGTCTGCAGTCGATCTGAAACCTGTAAGAAAATTAAAAAAGCCGGTGCCCCTTGAAACAATAAAAAAAGATAAGCGACTGGCAAATATGGCACTGGTGCGAATTGGTCGCCTTTCTACTCA
Source organism: Chitinophagaceae bacterium (assembly GCA_036524255.1). GTDB lineage: Bacteria > Bacteroidota > Bacteroidia > Chitinophagales > Chitinophagaceae > VBAS01. The sequence goes on along the minus strand of DATDCP010000008.1, from coordinate 3,140 downwards.
ACCGGTCAGTGATAAAGAGTGGGAAGTGGTTATGGAACTTGCAGGAGAGAAGTAGAACCACGATTTATAGGATTTAAAAAAGATTACAATGAAATAGCTGGTGTGTTTTACACTGGCAATTTCATTTAAGAGAAAGTTTCTGTGAAATCCATAAATCTTATAATCCGTGATCGGGGTTACCTTTTCCTTATTTGAGGAATCAATCTTCACATCTTATTATTTTAAAATTATAGATTGTTATTTAGCTGTACCGCTATTTAAACTTGTGCATCTGTTTATGCAAAAAAGATTTTATTGCATCTTTTAAAAAATAAAACTATAGTCATGAAAAAAATATTTATTGCCCTAATGGCGATAGCTCTTTTCATTTCGTGTCAAAATGAAAATAAAAAAGAAAACATTGCAGACCTAAGGGTAGTCAAGGATGAAGAAGTAAAGCCGCAACCACAAGATGAAAGAAACAAAAGCGGCATTGTAGGAAATGTTAGCGACAAACCCGCAACACCGCAAGAAGAACCGGGTAAAGCAAAAAAAAATCAACAGACTCCAGGGATAAAGCAGGACTGGGATAAGAAAATCATCAAAACTGCTAATTTGAATTTGGAGGTAAAGGATTATTACGATTACAATAAATCGCTTCGTGAAAAGCTAAAACAATTCGGGGGATATATAGCACAGGAGGAACAATCTCAATCCGAGTATAAAATTGAAAATATTATCACGATCAAAATAGCCGTTGATCAATTTGATGATGCTGTAAATAGCATTTCATCAAATGTGAAAGAATTGAATGAAAAGAAAATTACATCAGAAGATGTAACTACGGAAGTAATCGACACCCGATCAAGACTGGAAGCAAAGAAGCAAGTAAGGCTTCGCTATCTTGATCTGCTGAAGCAGGCGAAAAACATGGAAGAAATATTAAGTGTGCAATCCGAGATCAATGGAATACAAGAGCAGATCGAATCAGCGGCCGGAAGAATGGAATATCTGCAACACTCATCTTCATTCAGCACTATTCATCTTACCTTTTACCAGGTATTGAATGGAGCCGCTATAGATTCAGATAAGCCTACGTTCTCAACAAGAATTACCGATGCTTTTCGCTTTGGATGGAATTGGATAGGAGAGTTATCGATAGGGATAGTTTCTATCTGGCCTTTATTGTTGGCAGTGGCAGGAATAATAATTCTTTACAAAAGATCCAACAGAGTAAAACCCAAACAAGCATAAAAAATTATGGGTTGCGTACATTTGATCCATGAGCAAAAAGAAACTTGTTGTTCTTAGCGGTGCAGGTGTCAGCGCAGAAAGCGGGTTAAAAACATTTCGTGACAGTGATGGACTTTGGGAAGGATACAATATTGAAGACGTGGCCACACCCCGTGCATGGAAAAAGGATCCCAAACTTGTTTTAGATTTTTATAATTACCGAAGAAAAAATGTGCTGGATGCACAACCCAATGCAGCTCATTATGGGTTGGCTGAACTGGAAAAGGATTTTGATGTAACGATCATTACTCAAAATATAGATGACTTGCATGAAAGAGCTGGCTCAACAAACGTGTTGCACCTGCACGGAGAGATCTTTAAAATGCGAAGTGAAAGAGATCACGATCTTATTTATGAAATAAAAGACAATATCAAAATAGGAGATAAGGCAGAAGATGGTGAGCAACTTCGGCCATATATAGTTTGGTTTGAAGAACCCGTTCCTAAAATTGAAGAAGCTATCCCTGTAGTGAGAAGTGCAGATATTTTTGTTGTAGTTGGTACATCCTTGGTTGTTTATCCTGCTGCAGGATTAGTGGACTTTGCTGCTAGACATATTCCAAAATATATTATTGATAAACGAATTCCTTACACATCTGAAATAGCAAACCTGACTGCGATTGAAAAACCGGCGACGGAAGGAATGCCAGAGTTAATAAAACTATTATCGGCGAGATGAAAGTTGATAACTGACAGATGAAAATTGTCCGGGATGAGTAATTATCATCTGGTCTCTCCGCCATGAGGCCCATAAAAAATTACCCAGACAGCAAAATCTTTAGAGAAGTTTTCAAAGTGATGATCCATGCCAGCAGGAACAAACAAGACATCGTTTTTCTTACAGGAAATTCTTTCTCCATTGCGATAGAAGGTACTATGTCCTGTGATGACAATATAGATCTCATCCTGCTTATGCTGGGTTTGTGTATCTATTTCTTTTGGTGCAAAATATTCGATCGTCATGCTGCCATGTTTCATCATGACTGTAAATGGGAGCTCGGTTTGTTCCATTAATTGCTTCAATGCATCCTCAGCAGTTACTTTATAGTTCATCAAGCTTGCTTTGTCTCTTCATTGAATTTTATTTCATGTTCTTCTAATTCTTTCAATACAGGTTCATAGATCTCTTTTTTTGTAGGGATATGCAAACCCTTAAGATCTATTGTTCCGTTCAAGATCAATTTTACAGCTATGCCTAATGGCAACCCAACCGTTTTTGCCATTGCTGTTCGCAAATTGTTTTCACCTTTTACTACCAAAGAGCTGCTGACTGCGAACTGCTGACTGCCAACTGTGTACTCTATCTCATGCAACATCACGATCATGTCTTTATCCTCTGCCTGGAGAGCCAGTTTTTTTTCTAATGCTAGTTGCATTACATCAGCTGCACTGCAAAAACCTTTATTGATGATCGTTTCATCATCATCCATTCCGAGGAAAAAAAGCTGTTTAAGCGTCAGGTTTGCTTCGTGCATTTTATTGGCCACTATTTCTGCAGCATCGTTTTTAATTTTATCGAGGTCCATATTCTGCAGGTCACCATTTTTGCCCACCACTAAAAAATCTTTTTCTACATCACCACCACTTGCTTCGGCTTCTTTTTCTGCTTCCACTAGTTCCATCAATTTTTCTAACAGATCTTTTGTTTGATCAAATCGTTCGGATAATTTTTTTTGCAACCAGTCACTGAAACCATTCTTATCCATGTGTTCTTTAAAAAAATCCATCAATGCTTTGCCATTGGTTTCATATTGTGGAGTTTCATCGGTAAGTTTCAGATCAATAATATTTTTCCAGCCATACATAAAATCAGGATGGCGAAGAGTGGTTCTCACCAATGTCTTAGCATCTTCTAAACCATAGAGTGG
>DATDCP010000007.1:0-10263 GCA_036524255.1 Chitinophagaceae bacterium | reverse complement strand
GGGGTTCGATGTAAGGATCAATCAAAACTTCAAACCCCAAACCTCAAACTTCGAACAATATGACTTTTTCGGCACTTCAGATCGCAGCACTTATCAATGGCAAAACAGAAGGCAATGCAAATATTTCTGTCAATTCTTTTGGAAAAATTGAAGAGGCAGAAGATGGCCAGCTTGCTTTTTTAGCTAATCCTAAATACGAAGAATACTTATACATCACTAAGGCATCAGTTATTATTATCAATGAAGCATTAGAATTAAAGCAACCTGTTACAGCGACCTTGATCCGTGTACCAGATGCTTATACCGCTTTTGCAAAATTGTTAAGCACTTACCAGCAAATGATGCAGCAACAATTGACCGGTGTACAAGAACCGGTATACATTTCTGCTTCTGCTTCTTATGGTGAAAATGTTTTTATCGGTGCGTTTGCTTATCTGGGCGATAATGTAAAGGTTGGTAACAATACAAAAATTTATCCCAATGTTTATCTTGGCAATAATGTAAAAGTTGGAGAGAATTCTATCGTTCATCCCGGTGTAAAAATTTATCATGACTGTTTGATCGGAAGCAATGTTGTTATACATGCAGGGACTGTAATAGGAAGTGATGGTTTTGGTTTTGCTCCGCAAGCGGATGGCAGTTTTAAAAAAGTACCTCAGATCGGTAATGTGATAATTGAGGATAATGTAGAGATCGGCGCCAATGCGACGATTGACAGGGCAACGATTGGTTCTACCATCATAAGATCGGGTGCCAAACTTGATAACCTGATACAGATCGCACATAATGTAGAAATAGGAAATAGTACAGTTGTTGCAGCTCAAAGTGGCATTAGCGGAAGTACAAAAGTTGGCAAAGGTGTAATGATCGGAGGTCAGGTTGGTATTGTTGGGCACATTAATATTGGAGACGGCGCAAAGATCAATGCCCAAAGCGGTGTAAGTAAATCGGTGGAAGCAGGCAAGGCGGTTACAGGTTCGCCTGCTCATGATTATACCTCTGCATTGCGTAGCCAGGCTATCAGCCGAAAGCTTCCTGAATTGGAAAAAAGGATTAAAGAGTTGGAAGCTTTAGTGAAGCAATTAATAAGCGAGAGAGTTTCATAAGTCCATTGTTTTATAGAAATACCACAGCGGTTAATTAATCTCTATTTTCCCTCTCAAACTGTATCTTTGCCCGCATGATTTCACCCACAGAAAATAAGAATTATATTGCTGAGAATATGGCTGCTCAATTCAACCCTGATAAGCAACATACTATAAACTCTGAAACAAGTATTTCTGGTACTGGTTTGCATACTGGTGTTCTTGTTGATCTTACTTTGAAGCCTGCTACACCGGGTTTTGGTATCCAGTTTCAGCGCATCGACCTTCCGGGTAAACCAATTATAAAAGCAGATTGTGACCTGGTAACCGATACCAGCCGCGGAACAACTCTTGAATTTAATGGTGCCAAAGTAAGTACAGTGGAACATGTATTGGCAGCGTTGGTGGGAATGGGTATTGATAATTGCTTAGTAGAAGTGAATGGACCAGAGATGCCAATAATGGATGGAAGCAGTGAGCCTTTTGTTGACATGATTGAAAAGGCAGGTATTAACGAACAAGATGCATCAAAGACCTGGTATTGTATTGATGAAAATATTTACCTGCAGGATGAAAATAAAAGAGTGGACATGGTGGCAATGCCTGCACCTGATTATTCCGTTACAACTTTGATCGATTTTAATTCTCCGGTTCTTGGAACACAGCATGCAGGCTTGAAAAACATGTCAGACTTCAAAAACGAGATCGCTCCTTGTCGCACTTTTTGTTTTCTGCATGAATTGGAAATGTTGATAGATAATAATCTTATCAAAGGCGGTGATGTAAATAATGCAATTGTTGTGGTTGATAAACCAGTTGGCGAAATTGAACTGGAAAGACTAAGGAAAGTTTTTAAGAAAGATAAAATAGAAGTGAAAAGCGAAGGCTATCTCAATAATCTTGAATTACGTTTTCCAAACGAACCTGCCCGTCATAAATTATTAGATGTCGTTGGAGATCTTGCCTTGGTTGGATATCCTATCAAAGCAAAGATCATTGCAAACAGGCCAGGACATAGTAGCAATGTTGAATTTGCAAAAAAGATCAAACAATACATAAAGAAAACAAAACATACTCGTGGTGTTCCGGTTTATGATCCCACAAGACCACCGGTTTTTGATCTTGTCTATATTGAAAAAAAACTACCCCACCGTTATCCATTTTTATTATTGGATAAGATCATTGAATTAAGCGATACACATATTGTTGGAATAAAAAATATAACCTTCAATGAATGGTTTTTCCAGGGACATTTTCCCGGTAATCCAATAATGCCTGGTGTATTACAGGTAGAAGCACTTGCTCAATGCGGTGGCATATTGGCAATGAACATGAGTCCTGAAGGATTATATGATACTTATTTCCTGAAGATCGATAATTGCAAATTCAAGCAAATGGTAAAGCCTGGCGATACTATGCTTTTAAAAATGGAGCTCTCTACACCCATTCGCCGTGGCATATGTGAAATGAGAGGAACAGTATATGTTGGTAATAAAATTTGCACGGAAGCCGACTTGGTTGCACAGATAGTAAAACGAAATGTTTGATGCCAGAGTAAATGATTTTACAAGGCTGAAAAAGACGATTTTTCAGCCTTATTTTTTATCCACCTTGGTGCTAAAAAATACTCAAAAATTAGGCTTTTAAATGCCCCTTTAGAGGGTTGAATTCCGTACATTCGCAAGCATTTCATTTACACAATTTTTAAGTGAGGATTCACTATTTATGAGCGAAGAAATTAAAGCAAAAGCTACTCCTGTAACTAATGGTTATGATGCTGATAGCATCCAGGTTCTGGAAGGATTGGAAGCAGTTCGTAAACGACCTGCAATGTACATTGGGGATATAAGTGAAAAAGGCTTACACCATCTTGTTTATGAAGTTGTCGATAATTCGATCGATGAAGCCTTAGCAGGTTATTGTAAAAATATTGTAGTTACCATTCATGAAGATAATTCTATATCGGTAGAGGATGATGGTCGTGGTATTCCAACCGAGATGCACACGAAAGAAAAAAGAAGTGCATTAGAAGTTGTCATGACTGTGCTGCATGCAGGTGGTAAGTTTGATAAAAATTCATACAAAGTTTCGGGTGGTCTGCATGGTGTTGGCGTAAGTTGTGTAAATGCATTGAGTAAAGATTTACATGTAGAAGTTTTTCGTGAAGGAAAAAAGTTTGAGCAGGACTATAAAATTGGAATACCGCAGTATTCCGTTCGTGAAATTGGCACAACTGATAAAACAGGAACTACGGTTCGCTTCTGGCCCGATGACAGCATCTTTCTTGTTACAGTTTACAAAAAAGATATTTTGGAAGCCCGTCTTCGTGAACTATCCTTTTTAAATAAGGGGATACGGATCATATTGAATGATCTTCGTGAAAAAGAAGATGAGAATGGAACTTACACAAAAACATTTTACAGTGAAGGTGGTATTGTTGAGTTTGTAGAAATGCTGGACAATAATGCTGGCAGAAGTCCGCTTTTGCCCAAAGTGATCTTTGTGGATGGTCGTGATGAAACAACGAATGTTGCGGTTGAAGTGGCGATGATCTATAATGACTCTTATAGTGAACATATTTATTCTTATGTAAATAACATTAACACTATTGAAGGTGGTACCCATGTATCTGGTTTTCGCCGTGCACTGACAAGAGTATTTAAAAGCTATGGCGACAAACAGGGTCTTTTTGAAAAAGCCAAAGTGGAAATTGAAGGTGATGATTTTCGGGAAGGACTTAGCTCCATCATATCAGTAAAAGTTCCGGAGCCACAGTTTGAAGGGCAAACTAAAACAAAACTTGGTAACAGCGATGTGATGGGTGTTGTTGATTCTACTGTTTCAAAAGTCCTTGAAGCTTACCTTGAAGAAAACCCCAGAGAAGCAAAGAATATTATCAACAAAGTAATTCTTGCAGCGCAGGCAAGAGCAGCCGCAAAAAAAGCAAGAGAGCTTGTTCAAAGAAAATCCGTATTAAGCGGTGGCGGGTTGCCGGGAAAATTGGCTGACTGCTCTGAAAGAGATCCTGCAAAATGTGAGCTTTTTCTTGTTGAGGGCGATAGCGCCGGTGGTACAGCCAAACAAGGTCGTGACAGGAGCTTCCAGGCCATTCTTCCATTACGCGGAAAGATATTGAATGTAGAAAAGGCGATGGAGCATAAGATCTACGAAAATGAGGAGATCAGGAATATGTACACTGCGTTGGGGGTAACGGTTGGAACTCCGGATGATCCAAAAGCATTAAACCTTGTAAAACTCCGTTATCATAAACTTATCATCATGACTGATGCCGATGTGGACGGAAGCCATATTGCCACATTGATCCTGACCTTTATTTACCGGTACATGACTGAGCTTGTAGAACAAGGTCACGTTTATATCGCCCAGCCGCCTCTTTATTTGGTAAAAAAGGCTAAAGAACAAGCCTATGCATACAATGAAGAGCAACGAAAAATCCTGATCGAAAAAATTGGTGGAGGAAAAGATGATAGCGTAAATGTTCAGCGATACAAAGGATTAGGTGAAATGAACGCAACGCAACTTTGGGATACGACAATGAACCCTGAAACCAGAACTTTGAAACAAGTGACGATTGAAAGTGCTGCTGAGGCAGACCGTGTTTTCAGTATGCTGATGGGCGATGAAGTAGGGCCAAGAAGGGAATTTATTGAAAGCCATGCCAGGTATGCCAAAATTGATGTTTGATCTTAACTCGTTCTAAATAAATTGATTAGTCCTGTTCTGACAGGACTTTTTTATTTCTAGTTATGCCGAAAGGCGTAAAATCCCTAATTTCAGGCATTCCTAATCAAAAAACCTATTTACCATGAGCGATGTACAACTTACAGCCTACAATGTAAAAACCAAAGAGAAAGGAGTTCCAGTTATGGATGCCGTGATCACTAAAACTGCTAAAGGCGCCTATATGGTGCAGGGGCATGATGGCAAGGGAAATAAGCTGACAACTTTGGTAAACGAAGAAAAGGCAATGGCAGCCATTAAAGCTGGTATTGCAAAACAAGGATGGTAATTTAGTAGCAACAAAATAGCAAAGGGGCTTTTGGGGCCCCTTTCTTTTTATTACTGTTTTATCAATTTTATACTGAATTTTTTTTCGCCAGCTTCAGCGTAAAGAAGATAAATACCGGGAGCAAATTTTGCAGACTTCAGATCAACTTGTGCTTTTTGCACAAATCCATTCCCCATAAGGCTCAATTGTTTTACAAGCTTGCCATTTACTTCATAAACTTTAAGGCTTACTGTTTCGTTCTGGTTCAATTGGTAAATAAAATTGTAAATGCCATTAGAAGGATTTGGATAAAGCTGCCATTGAACATCATCATTGAAAACAACAGGTCGTATTGGCGAATAAACAAATGTATTATCTCTGTCAACGATCTTTAGACGATAATATCGTACTCCGGTTTTGATAGGTTCATTATCCGTGAAGCTGTAGGTCCTTTCTGTATTTGAATTTCCAGAACTAGCTACTTCTCCAATTTTTACAAAGCGACGATTTTGATAATCAATATTTCCTTTTGCTACTTCTACTTCAAAAAGACTGATATTTTGTTCTGATACAGTTTTCCATTCAGCGATCACATCTCTATTATCTTTCTTTTTTGCTGAAAAGCTTACCAATTCTACAGGCAAAGGCGTTTGACGATCCGGACCTCCATTATTTAACCAGAATTCAGAAAAGTCCAATGTTTTAAATTCTACATAATAACCTTTGTCAAACGGAATTTTATAATTCCAATCAGCGCTCAGAAAATCAAATGTTCCCTGTATGTCATCTCCGAGATTTCCATTTTCGAAATTATCGTCAGGATCAGAATATTTTGTAACGCCTAATTCTGTTACCATGGCAGGTTTTGTACAGCCTGGACAACCTGTAGCATTTAATAAATTTTCAGTTTCTGTATCAAGAAAATAAAAACGAATAGTAACCGAATCAGCTAAGGTCGTAGTTGTGGGTTTTATAGTTATGTTCCTGTCGTGATAATATTGTTTACCGTCATTACGTACGCCACTCGTATTGATATATGCCTGCACATCAGTGTTTCCAAGATTTTGATTATTTGGTTGAACAGATGCAACAAGCTTACCTCCTGAAATAAAGTCTATCCATGCAGTACCACCTGGAATATTTTGAGAAACTGGTACTCCCATAGTAACTCCATCATACACTCCCATCGTGTTGTCATATACATGCACATCATCAATAGCGATGCCTTCCAAATTTACATATGGGTCAGATACAACAACAACCCTGAACCGTATGGTTGGAATACCGGTTGGTAATGGCGTTGTTGCAACATGCCATCTTATATAATCCTGTACACTCCATAATTTATTACCACTATAATTCCGGTTATACCAGTTAGTGCCGGTACCAACATCTCCAAGACGCGTCCATGTGATTCCATCTCCTGAATATTCAATATAAGCGCCATCACAAAATGTACCACCGCAATCCTCCAGATCAAGTGCAATATTTAAACTAAGTGTAGGATTTGTCATTCCTGCAATATTGTAGCAAGGCGAATTGAGATAAGATGTCTCATAACTTTTATAAATACCTGTAAGATTTGTCTTCCAGGCCCTAGTTCCACTAGCTGCTTTATTTATTTTATTAGCGGCAGGAACTCCATATTCCCATGAGCTATTAATTCCTGAACTGCGCCAATAGCCATTATTCGTTTCAAAGTTTTCTATGTGCGGGAATGTTGTGATCAATGGAGCATTAAAAATATTCACGATCAATGTATCATTATTTTTAAAATTATCTGTTCCGTATTGTACATTGACCAAAATAATATGAGCTCCCAAAGTTGATAGATCTGCCTTCGCTGTAAACGTATATTGCGTACTACCATCAGCTGCAAGTGGACCAGCAAAAATTTCAATTACTGGAGTACCTCCATCCACTACCATTCGTATTGGAATATCACTTATAGAATTTGGTGAAGGATTTCTTATTGTAACTGTTACAGTTTCCATATTTGTTAAACCACACTTACTAGTTAATGGCTCATCAATTGTTTTAAGTTGTATATCATCAATAGCTTCATAAATTCTGATGTCATCAAAATTGTGACCCTGGAAACCGTTGTTATCGTTGATTCGAGCAATTCCAAACTGGCCAAAGCGAACCTGAAAGCTGCTACTAAAACTTTGCGAAGCTGCGATCAATAGGTCAGATAGTTCAATACTTTGCGAACGTTTAAACACCCCGGGAATATTTCCATTTGACGAAAGAGTGAATGCTTCCACCCATGGTTTTGTATCGTCGCCTCGTATCCAAATTTTATTGATTGCATTAACAACGCTATCGCCATGTGATTTAAATTGGAAATCCATTCGCATATCCTGGATTGCAGCATTTACTCCGTTTAAATTATAAGTACCATAAACAAAATTGTTGCTGCCTACACCACCGTTCCACCCATTAAAATCCATAATAAGCGATTTGGAACCCGAATATGCCATGCCACTACTTAGAAAAGTGCTCAATCTTCCAAACGGATCTGTATTGGTGAAATCATAACGATCAATCCCGGTTACGCCAAAACGATTTTTATAATATTGATAGGAAGTTGCCGATTCAAGATTATCAATAAATGGAAGTGTAATAGGGTCATTATTCAACTGGCGTATTGTATCAGTAGCTGAATTATTAACAATGACTGGGTCAAGACCGGTTGTATTTTCGACCTCAACTTTTAAAATATAATTGCCTGTAGGTGAAAAATTATATGGTAAAGAAAAATTATGTGAGTATGTATTTCCTGGTGCTACTGTTGTTGATACGAGGTCTTCTACTACCAATGCTCCGCCGACATAATAACGCATTTTAAAATTTGTAACGTTATTATCATCCAAATTTTTTATTCTTGCGGAAACTGTAGTTGTGGCGGTTAATGAGGTAGAAGTATTTAGCCTGCCATAAATTGGCGCAATGATCGAATCCATTTTAAGATCATTATCAGAAATAGCCCCAATACATGTTCCCGAATTTGGAATACGTTTTATTGCAAATGCTTTTCTTCCACGTTGTCCACTCAATCTTGCACAAACAGTAACCCAATGTTCAGTAGATGATGATAAACCACTTAATATATAATTTGTTGACAAAGTTGTGCCAATCGAAACCATCTCAGTGCCCTGTAACTGGAAAACTTCATAATCAGTCGCCCCCGCAACTGCAGTCCAGTCAAATGTAAAATATCCTTCGCATTGAGTTGATGACAATGATAAAGCCGGCATACCAAGAATTGTGAATGCAGCGCTGGTGCTAACCTGGCCCGTTGTATTTTTTGTAATTCTTATCAATGCTTGGGATGTCTGTATTGTCGGTACTACCCAATCGAGCCGACGAACATTTGCAGCAACGGCTGCATTGATGGTATTCCAACTGCTTCCATCAAAATATTCAACCAAAAAAGTATTGGCAGAACCACCATAAGATTCCCATTGAATAGTTTCTGTTTCACCTGGCACGAATGTTTCATTTCCTATAGGGTGAACAATTTTTGTCTCAATTGGAATCAGATCATACACTACAAAATATTCCTGCGGTCCTGAAGCAACTGACGTACCTTTTATATTAACTGTGTAATTTGTATTCGTGGGATTATCAATTACTATTTGTTCAATATTATTAATATGATCTGCTGCTTGTGTTGCGTTGGTATTTACATTGGCAGGAATTGTATCTAATTTATATGGCAAAATAGATGTAGGAGAAGTTATTTCAAGATCAAGATCATTTACCAATGACTGTGAAGCAAACACAGCAGCAGCCGGATCATTCCAATAGAGTGTTACTTTAAGCTGAGCAGTGTTTGCAGGAACAATAATTGAATGTGAATTATTAGCTCCAGTACTTATTGTTGACGTGAAATAGCGACTGTTGCTCAACATATCTATTGAACGCCCCAAATTCATCCAGCCAAATCCATAGGTATAATCCGGCCCTGTATTTCCAAGGTCATATCCACCATTACAGATCAATGCTTTCATTAACGCATTCTTTGGATTACTTCCACTGTTTTGCAAACGATATTTTTCATACAATAATGCAAGACCACCGGTTACTGCAGGTGCTGACATGCTTGTTCCTGGCTGAACCCCATACCAATCATCAGGAGTTGGCACAGTAGAAACTGTGAATAACCCATCGGCCATTAGTTCTGGCTTTGTACGTCCATCTTTAACAGGTCCTCGACTTGAAAAAGATGTAACAGCTCCTGCCCGGTCTGTAGCGCCGATCACCAAAACGTTTTTTGCAGATTGATATCCGCTTAACACTGTGCGAAACGCAGAAGGATAATTCAAACATGTTAAACCCCCATCATTACCTGCCGCAAAAACATTTTGAAGATTTGGAAGATCGATTGCCATCTGATCAAGTACATGACTCAGAAGATCATAATAACCCATGTAATCACAATCGCCAGTAACATCGCCATAAGAATTATTTGTAACAACCATCCCATGATCTGTGACATATGTTGAGGCGTTAGTAAGTATTCCAGAGAAACCATGTGATATCAGAACTGATTGGGGCGCATAGCCGGCATATTGTTCACCAACAATACCTCCCCCACCTACGGTACCAAACACATGAGTACCATGGTAATTATAACCTGCGCCGCCGAAATTAATTATCCTGCCAGTGAAATCAACATGATATTGTGGGTCAGCATCATCTCCAACACCAATTACAATACCATTGCCTTTCAAGTTATATCCGCCAACAGACGTTGCCGCATGCAAAATATTTCCTCTTGAATTTTGCTTAGCGATATAATTTAATTTTTGATCTCCATGTGGTGCAGGTTCGATGTATTCAATAAAAGGGAATGAAGCAACTTCATTTAGTCGTGAACGAACTATTCTTAAACCTATAACATGATAGCTGCTGTATTGAGTTGCAGTTATCTCCACGTTTTTTTCGTGAAGCAATTTCTTTATTTCATCAAAAGAAATTGTTTTTGGAAAACTGATCCATACATCCACTATTCCCGGTGTCCTTATCGCCCATGATGGAAATATTCCTTTTGCCATCACGGGATGCATCTTTTGAACAGGCGACAATTCGAAAATTGATCTTGCCCCAGCCTTCTGCAAAATTGTGTGGTCGATATTTTTTGTAATACAAATCGTATAGGCA
>DATDCP010000006.1:0-3536 GCA_036524255.1 Chitinophagaceae bacterium | reverse complement strand
GGCAAGCTGATTCAGCTGCAACAAATAAGTTCACTGTTCGTCATACTTCAGTTGATTATGATTTCCTTAATGTATATGGAGTGAAATTAATAGCTGGGAGGAATTTTAAGCAAACAGATCATGATCCCAATGGCAGGAATTTGCGCAGCATGCTTATTAACAGATCAGCGGCAAAATTGCTTGGCTTTAGATCTCCGGAAGATGCAATCGGTAAATCTATTCTTCGGGGGCAAAGAAAATGGGATGTAGTAGGGGTGGTGGAAGACTATCATCAAAAATCACTTCGTCATCCTCTTGAGCCGATGATCTTTATGCCGTTTTATAGTACCAACAGCGAAATATCTGTAAAGCTTACACCCGGTGATCTGCCGGGTACCATTGCGCAAATAAAAAAGAAGTACGAATCATTCTTTCCAGGTAATTTATTTGATTATAATTTTTTGGATGAAACGTTTAATCGTCAGTATGAGAATGATCAATTGTTTGGAAAAGCATTTGGCATATTTGCCGGCATAGCCATTTTTGTTGCATGTCTTGGTTTATTAGGGCTTACGATGTTTGCAACCATTCAACGTACAAAAGAGATCGGCGTAAGAAAGGTTTTAGGCGCTTCCGTATCGGGTATTGTAATGTTGTTGTCAAAAAGTTTTCTCAAACTCATTTTACTTTCTACTATAGTCGCTTTCCCTTTAGCATGGTGGGTGATGAGTACATGGCTGCAGGACTTTGCTTATAGAGTAAACATGGGTTGGTGGATATTTATACTGGCTGGCGCATCTGCATTATTGATCGCATTAACAACAATAAGTTTCCAGGCAATAAAAGCAGCGCTTGCTAATCCTGCAAAAAGTTTGCGAACTGAATAAAAATCAAGGCTATGATAAAAAATTATTTTAAGACTGCCTGGCGAAACATGACTCGTAATAAAACAAGCAGCTTCATCAATATTTCAGGGTTAAGCATCGGTATTGCATGTGTGCTGATGATCGTAATTTATATACAGAATGAACTGAGCTACGATAAATTTCACAAAGATGCAGATCGCATCTTCCAGGTAACATTGAGTGGTAATATGGGAGGCCAGGAGTTTTGGGCGGGCAATACTCCACCTCCAGTCGGAAAAGCACTGGTCAGCAATTTCCCTGAGATAGAAAGTTATACAAGGTTTTATAAGGCAAGGGACATAGTAGCCCGGTATGCACCTAACAATTCAACTGAAAAATTTTTCACAGAAAAAAATATAATTGCTGTTGATTCAAATTTTCTGGAATTCTTTGGTTTTAAAATGCTGGAAGGTGATCCGGCAACAGTTTTATTAAAGCCAGGTTCGGTTGTGGTAACAGCCGATATCGCTAAAAAATATTTTGGCAATGGTCCCGATGGCTATCGGGATGCTATTGGCAAAACAATACTAATGAATGAAAACAAAAAACCGTTTACTGTTACCGGGGTTTTGGAAAACATTCCTTCACAATCTTCTTTACAATTTGATTTTTTAATGCCTGTTGCAGATTTCCCTGCTGTAAAACAGTTTAGCTGGAGCTGGGTATGGCAGCAAATGATATCTTATGTAAAGCTTCGCAGCAATATAAAAACAGACGTTGCGAGTGTACGTGACCTGGAAGCTAAATTTCCTGCAATGGTGAGAGTGCAGGCAGCCAGTGCATTTAAAAGAATCGGTAAACCATTTGATGAATTTATAAAGAGCGGTGGTAAATGGGATCTTCATTTGCTTCCTTTAACAGATGTTCATTTACGTTCAGGAGATATCGGCATACCCTGGATAAGTCATCTCAGCAATATTAAATACATCTATATATTCGGCAGCATTGCGTTGTTCATTATAATTCTTGCCTGTGTAAATTTTATGAACCTCTCAACTGCACGGTCTGCAAAAAGAGCAAAAGAAGTCGGGATACGCAAAGTAACGGGTTCAACAAGAGGTCAACTGGTAAGGCAGTTCCTGGCGGAAGCATTTTTATACAGCTTCATTTCGAGCATGATCGCTGTTATTCTAGTTGCGGTATTAGTAAAACCTTTTTCAGTTCTCACCGGTGAATCAATTAACCTGGGTATTGCATTTACAACAAGTGTGTGGCTTGTTTTAATTGTGCTAACCATTTTGATCGGGTTGCTCGCTGGCAGTTACCCTGCTTTTTACCTGACTTCTTTTAACCCGGTAACTGTACTAACAGGAAAGATCCTTTCAAGATCGGGGAAAGGAGCTTTATTTATAAGAAACGGTTTAGTGATCTTTCAATTTACGATCTCCACTATCTTAATCATAGGGACATTGGTAGTTTTTAAACAGCTTAATTTTTTCCGGAATACAAATATGGGATTGGATAAGGAAAATGTACTTGTGATCGCAAATTCAAACAGGTTAGGCAAAAGTGAAGAAAGTTTCCGGCAAACGATCAGCCAATTACCTAGCGTTTCAAATGCAAGCATTGCTAACAGCATTCCTACAGGAAATCTTTTCGGAGACAGCTATATACCTGATCAGAATGGAGAACAACAGGTTGTTAAAGATGTCAACCTTGCATCTTTTATTATAGACTATGATTTTATACCCACACTTAAAATACAAGTAGTAAAAGGGAGAAATTTCTCCATGGATTTTTCAGATTCACTTTCTGTTATCCTGAACGAGGAAGCAGCAAAACAGATCGGCTGGAAGGATCCGATCGGTCAGCGTATACAATATCCCGGCGGAAATAATGAATGGTACACAGTGGTCGGCATTGCTAAAGATTTTAATGTGCAATCACTCCAAACAGCCATGACACCTTTTGCTCTTTTTCATACTTCTTCCAGATCTTATGATATAGGAACATCTTTTATGATGGTAAGAATGAAACCCGTTGATATAAGCAATACAATAAGTAAAATAGAAAGTCAATGGAAAACATTTGTTCCAGGAGAACCATTTGATTATAATTTCCTGGATGCTTCATTTGAAGCGTTGTATCGTTCCGAGCAACGTATGGGAAGTATCTTCAGCATATTCACTGGACTTTCACTTTTCATTGCCTGCCTTGGTTTATTTGGACTAAGTGCATATATAGCTGAACGAAGGATCAAAGAGATCGGTGTTCGTAAAGTTTTGGGTGCTTCGGTTCCAAGTGTGGTTACATTATTATCAAAAGATTTTTTAAAACTCACACTAATTGCTGCTGTGATTGCTTTTCCGATCGCATGGTGGTGGATGAATAAATGGCTGGAAGATTTTGCATACAGGATAAATATCAACTGGACAGTATTCCTCATTGCCGGTCTGTCTACTTTGTTAATAGCATTGTTGACTGTAAGTTTCCAGGCGATAAAAGCGGCGATCGCTAATCCTGTAAAATCATTACGAACAGAATAAAACTATAGTATGATAAGAAACTATTTTAAGATCGCCTGGCGTAGTCTTTGGAAAAACAAAGGTTATTCTGCTATAAATATTTTCGGTCTTGCGATCGGGCTCTCGGCAAGTATTTTTATATTCCTCTGGGTATATGATGAATTTTCATATGATCAATTTCATTCAA
>DATDCP010000005.1:0-3596 GCA_036524255.1 Chitinophagaceae bacterium | reverse complement strand
CATAACCAAACTGGTAGATACTTTAAAAGACCTGAGAAAGATCCCCGGTCCAAAACTATTGCACATAGTTACTGTAAAAGGAAAAGGATATGACCTGGCGGAGAAAGATCAAACCAAATGGCATGCTCCGGGTTTATTTGATAAAGTAACTGGTGAAATACATAAAAAGAAATTTGATCTGCCACAAGCGCCAAAATACCAGGATGTATTTGGTTATACGATCATTGAGTTGGCAGAAAAGAATGAAAAGATCTTCGGTATCACTCCGGCGATGCCTTCTGGTTCTTCCTTGAAATATATGATGGAGAAAATGCCGCATCGTGCATTTGATGTTGGCATTGCCGAACAACATGCTGTTACTCTCAGTGCAGGTATGGCGACGCAAGGAATGAAAGTATTTTGTAATATTTATTCTTCTTTCATGCAAAGAGCTTATGACCAGGTAGTGCATGATGCAGCGATTCAAAAATTACCAGTTATATTCTGTCTTGATCGTGCAGGGTTAGTTGGTGATGATGGTCCCACTCATCATGGATGTTATGACATTCCATATATGCGTTGTATTCCAAACATGATCGTAAGTGCGCCGATGAACGAAAGCGAATTGAGAAACCTGATGTATACAGCACAACTGGAATCAACACAAAATCCATTTGTGATCCGTTATCCTCGTGGTGAAGGTGTAATGCCGGAATGGAAAACGGAGATGAAAGAAATTAAGATCGGTACTGGAAGAAAATTAAAAGACGGAAATGAAATTGCCATTCTTTCTTTTGGCCATCCGGGAAATTTTGCAGCCGCTGCCATTCGTGATCTGAAAAATGATGGCTTGAATCCTGCACATTATGACATGCGTTTTGCAAAACCATTGGATGAAGCAATGTTGCATGAAGTGTTCAGCAAATTTGAAAAAATAATTACCGTTGAGGACGGAACTGTAGTTGGTGGCTTTGGTTCAGCAGTTCTTGAATTTATGAATGAACATAATTACAAAGCAGAAATAAAAATTCTCGGTATCCCTGACCGTCTTGTAGAACATGGGACACCAAAAGAACTTCATCATGAATGTGGCTATGATGCTCCAGCTATCAAAGAAGCTGTCCTAGAAATGATGAAGGGGAAAGTTTCGGCTACTACTTTACTTCAATAAAAAATTGAATTTCGCTAAGCAGTCCTGAATGGCTTGATAAATTCAGGCATAACTGTTCTTTCGTGATAAGATTTATTCTAAGTAAATTTAAGTATGCAACGAACCGCCATCATTCTTGCATACTTCTTTATTTGTACAAACTGCTTTGCACAATCCGCGGGATCCAGCGGACAATATCCTTTTGTTCATTATACTCCAAGAGAAGGCCTTGTAAATAACAAGGCAAAATTCATGTTCCAGGACAGTAAAGGAAAACTATACATCGGGACTTTCGGGGGATTAAGTAT
Source organism: Chitinophagaceae bacterium (assembly GCA_036524255.1). Classification (GTDB taxonomy): domain Bacteria; phylum Bacteroidota; class Bacteroidia; order Chitinophagales; family Chitinophagaceae; genus VBAS01. The sequence continues at coordinate 2,159 of DATDCP010000005.1, read as the reverse complement.
ATATGATGGCAGCCGCTTTACCAATTTTGATTATAATAATGGCTTAGGCAATACTCTTGTTAACGATATTGTCGAGATGGGTGATGATTCCTTGTGGATATTAGTCAATTCTCATCAAATAAATTGTATCGTCAATGGCAGGCTTAAAACCTTTACACCTGCTGATAATTTTACTCCGGTCATTAATAAATTGATCAAATGCAGTGACGGTTATTATTATGCTATCGCTGATGAAGGTTTATTCAAATTGCAGGACAGGAAATTTATAAAAATGGATCTTTCAGGGATGCCTGAAGGAAGCGAAGCTATATCACTAAATAAGGCAATTGAATTCGACAAGAAATTATTTATTGTTTCAGACCCTAATTACCAATTTAATGTGGGTAATCTCCTGGTTTATGACCTTATTGAAAAAAAATTGACCGCTTACAAATTAGGAGTTAACGCAGTTTGTCTATTCAGCCCATCTGCTGATCAACTCTGGATCTCGTCTTACACAAATTTTTATATTTTTGACGGCTTCGATGGAAGGAACATTTTACTCAAGCCCTTCCCTTATTCAACTCAATTCCCAAAAGGTATTCTGCCCCGCGTTTTTTGTAAGGATCGCCAAAATAATCTTTGGGTAGGAACCTTGAAAGGCATCTATAAAATAAGTCCCGATGGCGATACCATTCTTTTTACAAAAGAAAATGGGTTACCGACAGATTTTCAAACTTCTATTTTCCAGGATCAGGAAGATAATATATGGTTTACAAATGAACACACAGGTCTTTGCAAACTTTCAAATCAGCAATTGGTTTATTACCCGCAGTACAAACCTGGATTAACGGTTACCGACATTTCAGTAACTCCTTTTACTGATTCTGTTTGGTTCTACGATGTTGATCATGGCCAGGTATGGCTGGAACTTCCCCACGGACAGGGGAAAAAATTTCAATTCGACAAAACACATTTGCATCCCGGAAGATTTCTTTTTTCTAAAAATGCATACATCACCAGTATCAATAAAATTTTTTCATGGGACAAGGATAATGAACACCAAATGTTACTTGTACCTTTTTATACTGACCCGGATCCGCTATCAGGATTTAGCGATGCGATGGTGGACAAAAACGGAAATCTTGTAGCTGCAGCCTCTACAAAAATTCTTGCTTTTTCAGGTAACAGAGTTTTAAGCGAATCATTTGAATACATGACAGATCAGTTCACAATCGATAAAAAGGATCGCATTTGGGTAGCACCAAGAAGTAATAAATTGTTTTGCTTTGAGGTTACAGGACACAGTGATAACGCAAAAATCACGTTGCTGAAAAAATTTGAAAAAATAACTTCCAATAGTCCACGATCTATCACAGCCGATCGCGACGGGAATATCTGGATCGGCACAAGAAACCAGGGAATTTTTTATTTTTCATTAGATGGCTTAACAATACGGTCTGTAAGAAATATCACATCAAAAGATGGATTATCTGAAAATTTTATTTCCCGACTTTTTTGTGACCATGATAACAATATATGGGCATGCAGTTCGTCGGGTCTTGACAAAATAAAAGTAACCAATAATAATTTCCTGATTGAAAACATTACCAGGGGTAATAATCTTTATTTACCCACTATAAAAGTTGTACAATCTGCAAATCGCATGATATGGATTTTGAGCAACTCCGAGATTATTACTTACGATCCAATCCGACCTGCAGCAACGAATTGGAAACCTAAGCTTGATTTTTTTGATATTGTCTATAGCAACAAAAGTGAACAGGCAATCCCTAAAGACCGGGAATTAAAATATTTTCAGAATAACCTGGCTTTTCATCTTTCGGCGCCTACTTATATTAATGAAAAGCAAACACGATTCAGCTATATGCTCGAAGGAAGTGGCAATGAAAACTGGAGTGAGCCTTCTGCAAATACATCGATCAACTTTGTAAATCTGTCACCCGGAGAATATACGTTAAGAGGAAAAGCAATTTTTCTTCATGGTCTTTATCCGACTATTGAATCATCTTTTTCTTTCATCATATTGCCTCCCTGGTGGTTAACATGGTGGTTCAAATCTATAGTTGCCATTCTGATCGTTGGATTAGTTTTCCTGGGTGTAAGGTTTTATATCAATCGCAAACTTGAACTACAGCGGGTGATGCTTGAAAAAAAAC
>DATDCP010000004.1:0-8533 GCA_036524255.1 Chitinophagaceae bacterium | reverse complement strand
GTATTTTTCCATTACGATGAACTGGAAGTCACCTGTTGCTTTGGCTTTGCTGTCTGCTGTTTCATATTTTGACGAAATATTTATCTCCCGGTCGATAACCAATGCTTCCACTACCTGTTGAAACAAAATATGGATCCTTGGTTGTATCCTGAAACCCAATTTAAAATCAACACGAATGATATCATTTGGAATAATGTGTTCTACTTTGTATTCGCAAGTATAAGGGTCATCCATTGTATCCACATGCACAAACCAATATATATCGGCTCGTTTTGGTTTTTTATTTAGTATTGAATAAATGATCTTATGCTCGATCTCCTTTGGGTTATCCGAACTAGTCAAATAAACAAGGTGAGTGCCGAACTTAGGTATTGATCTATCGCTGCTTAACTCCTGGATTTTTGAAATATAGGCTTCCAGCCGAACAAACTCCACATAGCGATTCTTGATCTTTCTTGCCCTGTACCAAATGTACATGGTGGAAAAAAGTAAACCACCAACAATTGATGCAACAAAACCACCATGAGGGAATTTTTCAAGGTTGGCAACAAGAAATGCACCTTCAATGGTAAAATATACAGCGAGATAAAGATAGATGAGAACCGGGTTGGCCCTTCGTAAAACAAGAAAGTTTGCAAATAGTATGGATGTAGCGATCATGCAAAGCGTAATGGCGAGACCGTAGGCGCCTTCCATACTTGATGAACGCTGAAAATATAATACTACTGAAACGCATCCTACATACAATAAGAAGTTTATTGCTGGTACATATAACTGGCCTCTTTCTTCTGATGGATAGCGGATCTTAAATTTCGGCCAGAGGTTTAATCGCATTGCTTCACTGATAAGTGTAAATGACCCTGAGATCAGTGCCTGGCTGGCAATGATGGCTGCTGCTGTGGCGATCACGATACCGATAATTCGGAAACCTTCTGGCATGATTCCATAAAAAGCATTTAATTGTGATACATCAAATCCTTTGCCTTCATAGTTTGCAAGCAGCCATGCACCCTGCCCTACATAGTTTATGATCAGACATGATTTTACAAATATCCATGACACCCTGATATTACCGCGACCGCAATGACCAAGATCGCTGTACAAAGCTTCAGCTCCGGTAGTGCAGAGAAATACAGCGCCAAGTATCCAGAATCCCTGCGGATAATTGACAAGAAGATCAATTGCATAATATGGGTTCAGTGCTTTAAAAATATTCCAGTCATCCATGAAGTGAAGAAGCCCCATTGCTGCAAGCATCAAAAACCAGATCAGCATTATTGGTCCGAAAAGTTTACCAATAGAAGCCGAACCAAATCTTTGTAAAAAAAATATCATGGAAATAATGCCTAATACTATAATAACAATTGTTTGCTGTGATATGTCACTGAATCGTGGGATCTGTCGCAAACCTTCAATGGCTGAAGTAATAGAAATAGGAGGCGTGATCATACCATCAGCCAACAATGCTGCGCCGCCGATCATAGCAGCAATTACTAACCATCGTCTTCTTCTTCTTACCAGAGCGTATAAAGAGAAGATGCCACCTTCGCCACGGTTATCTGCTTTTAAAGTAAGGATCACATATTTGATGGTGGTTTGTAAAGTCAATGTCCAAATGATGCAAGAAACACTGCCAACGATCAATTGCTCAGAAATAGTTTTGGCGCCAATGATGGCATTGAACACATAAAGCGGCGAGGTACCTATATCACCGAAAATAATACCAAGAGCAACTAGTAAACCTAAGGGAGAAACCTTTTTGATATTTAAAGACATAATTGCGACCCGGAGCAGATTTCAAATGACGGGTCTTTTAATATGACTTGCAAAAGTAATAAAGAGAAAATGAATGATTATTTTTATTTATAGTTCATCTTCATCTACAATTCTTTTCATTTTAACTGCAGATACCGGAGCTACTATCAATGGAAATTTTTCTACTGTTACAGTTGACAGATCAAGTCCAAAACCTTTTTCTTCAGATAAACTAATTTCTTTTAACCAGAAATAAAATTTCATCACGACTCTTTCCCAGAATGGAAGTTCATTATCCTGGCTTAAATATTTTTCCATTACAATAAATTGGAAATCGCCAACTGTATTGCTGCGTTCCAGGCTTTCATAGCGACTGTAAATATTCACTTCTTTATTAGCCACAAGATCTTCCACCACTTTACGGAACATCAAATTAATTCTTGGCTGCACCCTGAAACCAAGTCTGAATTCAATTCTGATAATATCATTTGGAATAATATGATCCACCTTATATTCACTTGTGTACGGGTCATCCAATGTATCTACGTGAACCAACCAGTAGATGTCGGCCCGTTTCGGTTTCTTATTTAATATAGAATAAATGACTTTATGCTCGATCTCTTTTGGATTGTTGGCACTGGTCATGTAAACAAGATGCGTGGCATATTTAGGCACCGACCTATCATTACTCAGTTCCTGGATCTTAGGAATGTAATGTTCCAATCTTACAAATTCCACATAGCGGTTTTTGATCTTTCTCGCCCTGTACCATATGTACATGGTTATAAATAAAACCCCACCGATGATAAATGAAACATAGCCTCCATGCGTGAATTTGTCAAGATTGGCAGCCAGGAATGATAATTCAACCGTAAGATATACTATAAGATAAAGAATGATCCAGCGTCGCGGGGCTCTCTGCGTAAATAAATAATAAGAGAATAGCGTTGTATTCATCAGCATACCAAAGTTGATAGTAAGGCCGTATGCTGCTTCCATGTTTTGTGCCTTCTGGAAATACAGTACCACACCGCAACAACCAAGGAACAATAACATATTTACAGCAGGTATAAATAGCTGACCTTTTTCTTCTGTTGGATAATTGATCTTGAGTTTTGACCAAAGATTTAACCGCATCGCTTCACTGATCAATGTAAAGGAACCAGAGATCAAGGCCTGACTTGCAACAATGGTGGCCGCGGTAGCAATAATAATTCCGATCAATCTGAATCCGTCCGGCATTAAAGCATAAAATGGATTAATGTTTGGGTCAATTGAAGTGCCTGCGTGAGCAAGCAACCAGGCACCTTGTCCCAAATAATTAAGAATAAGACAACTTTTTACAAAGATCCATGACATGCGAATGTTGCCTCTTCCACAATGTCCAAGATCACTATATAAGGCCTCGGCGCCGGTAGTACAAAGAAACACCGCTCCAAGTATCCAAAATCCCCGTGGATATTGTGTCAAAAGGTTAATGGCATGGTAGGGGTTAAATGCTTTCAATACTTTGATATCATCAAGTATATGACCTAATCCAAGAACTGCAATCATCGTAAACCAGACCAGCATTACAGGTCCAAAAAAACGGCCAATAGTGGATGTGCCGAACTGTTGCAGGAAAAATAGGATAACAAGAATAACGAGAACAATGCCTACAATGGTCCATTGACCTATATCACTAAACAATTTTATTTGCTTAAGACCTTCGATTGCCGAAGTCACGGAAATAGGAGGGGTAATAATTCCTTCGGACAAAACAGCGGCGCCACCCATCATGGCGGGTATCACAGCCCATTTACCATGACGTCTTACTAAAGCGAATAGAGAGAACATCCCACCCTCACCATTATTATCAGCCCGCAAAGTCAGGATCACATACTTGATGGTCGTCTGCAGAGTTAGCGTCCAGATGATACAGGATAGACCTCCAAGTATTAATTCTTCGGAAATTTCTTTTCCTTTTATAATTGCGCCAAATACATATAAAGGAGAAGTGCCTATATCTCCATATATGATACCGATCGCTACCAGTAAACCAGCTAGTGTAACTTTATTGGTGGGAATTCTCACGAAAAATTTTCTTTTATACCCGTACAGATAAGGTGTACGAATTAACCAACAAAGGTATAGGTAAAAAGAAATAATGCAAATCAGAAAGCTATTGTTTATTAGCCGGCCTGTTTTTTGTAAAATTATTGTCTGTTGTCGGACAATTTTTTCCTTTCAAATAAAAAAATGAAAAACCGGATTTTTATGATTTCATCATGAATAGAATTGCACAACAACCTGTAACTTTAATCAGAAAAAAATGGTTTCTATGAAATTGCTTCGCCGGCTTGTGTTCTTCTTTTTTTTAATGTCTTTATTTAATTCGGTAAAGGCCCAGCGCATTGTTGTATCTGAACCAGATCGTGAAGATTCGCGGAAAATGGACTTTGAGATCATTGGTAAAATGGGAAACAATTATCTCATTTATAAAAGTATAAGAAACGAAAGCTTTATTTGTCTTTATGATAATGAGATGAAAATGGTCCAGAAGGTAAAGCATGAATATTTACCTGATGATAGAATGATCAACGTTGACTTCTATACTTATCCTGATCATATTTATGCTATTTACCAATACCAGAGAAGAAATATTGTACACTGTGCAGCAGTAAAGCTTGATGGAATGGGAAAAAAGATTTCTGACCCAGTAATGTTAGATACTACTTCTCTTGGCGGATCTGGTAATAATAAAATATATACAACACTGGCAAGCGAGGATAAGCAAAAAATAATCATTTTCAAGATCAACAGTAGGAACAGGGAAAATTTTATTATTACTACCAAATTATATAACAACAACCTGGAATTACAGAAAAAGACAATTCTTACAATGCAGATGGACGATCGGAATGATCACTTGGGTGAATTCGTTATGGATAATGAAGGCAATCTAGTTTTCACAAAATTTTATCGGACATCAAACGAAAGTATTTCCAAAGCTAGCCTGGTTATAAAAAGAGCAATGGAAGATAATTTTATTTATTATCCCCTGAATCTTGAAAAAACTTATCTTGATGAACTGAAGATAAAAGTCGATAACACCAATCAACGGTACCTTCTCAGCGCTTTATATTATGCTCAAAAACGCGGAAACATTGTAGGTATCTATTTTTTAGCAATGAACAGGAACATATGGAAGCCTGAACTAGAGAAGTCTTTTGTGTTTAGTGACGATTTGCGGAATGAAGCAAAAGGAGAAGCAAATGCCAAAATGGCTTTCAATGATTTTTTTATAAGGGATATCTTCATTAAAAAAGATGGAGGCTTTTTAGTTAGCGCTGAGGCCTATTACACTACTTCCCGTTCTTCGGCCTGGAACCGGTGGGATTATATGTATGGCTCTCCATTTGCTTATCCATATGATTATTATTCGCCGTATTATTCTTCATGGCGAAATAGTGGTAGTAGCAATCAATCTGTACGTTATCATGCAGAAAATTTGGCTATTCTTCTTTTTACAAATAAGGGTGAACTTGAATGGAGCAATATCATCAGGAAAGAACAATTCGATGATGAGTCGGATCACCGCATTTCTTATAATGTAATGAATACGGGTGGTCAGCTGCATTTTCTTTTTAATATGCAGGAGAAGAAGAATCTTTTGTTGAATGATTTCTCCCTGACACCTGGTGGACAAATTACCCGCAACCCCACACTAAGGGGACTTGATAAAGGACATGAGTTCTTACCGAAATATGGGAAACAGATAAGTGCAAAACAGTTTATTGTGCCATGTTTTTATCGTAACTATATTTGCTTTGCGAAAATTGAATTTAACTAAATAGTGAGTTGTAAGTGGAAAAGTGTGGATAGTGATGATACCGAAGTAAAATTGTCACTTAATACTGCTACTCACGACTCACAATCCATTATCTGTGATCGGCCTATTTAAACAAAAAACACCAGCTAACATTCTTTTCTTGTTTGTGATGGGTATACTTATTAAGTTGCCAATTTTCACAAACACGGCCCCGCCACCGGAACTTGCTGATAACGCTGCCATCCTTTATCGTGAAGTTGTAGTTTTTCTAAGATCTGTTAGCACAAATGATGGGTTTCTTTTTGCTATAATAACCTACCTCTTTCTTTTTACACAGGCATTGCAGCTTAACAGCCTTATAAACAAGAACCGCATGATGCAGCGGTTAAATTTTTTACCCGCAACCGCCTATCTTGTTATTACATCGCTGATGCCTGAATGGAATCATTTTTCTGCTCCATTAATGGTAAATACGTTAGTGCTTTTTATTTTTTCAGGTCTGTTTAAAATTTCAAATCAATACTCGATCAAAAGCACTGTTTATAATATTGGGGTAGCAGTGGGTATTAGCTCGTTTATTTTTTTTCCATCAATAATTTTATTTTTCTGGCTCATTTTCGCATTGCTGGTAATGCGCAGCGTCCGATTGAATGAATGGCTGATCTGCTTGCTCGGAGTTACGACCCCTTACTATTTTTATGCAGCCTATTTATTTTTTTCAGATAAATGGTCTTGGCAGCATTTATTTCAACCGATCAATATTGCATTGCCTTCGCCCGGGCAATCATTATGGCTGGCGATCGGAGGCATTTTATTGATCATTCCATTTCTTATCGGCGGTTACTTTGTCCAGGAAAATTTAAGGAAGATGCTTATCCAGGTTCGCAAAAACTGGAGCCTTTTGCTAATCTATCTTTTATTTGCCCTTTTTATTCCATTTTTAAATAATACAGCAGAGGGCTTTGAAAACTGGATACTCATCATAGTTCCTTTTGCTGCTTTTCATGCCTGTACTTATTTATACCCGCCTCAGCGTTGGATACCCGTTGTTATTTTTTGGTTATCGATCCTGTTTATATTGGTTTATCAATATGGCGGGACGGGCTGGTGATTTGTTTTTAGATGGAAGATTTCGGATTTTAACCATTTAAAAGTAAAATTTGTTGATAGATTATTTAAAATCGTAAATCAAAAATCTAAAATCCGAAATATCTTTGCTCTCTACTCAAACTTACAATATGAAATTCGGGGTTGTTGTTTTTCCGGGCTCAAATTGCGACAGGGATATGCATGATGCTTTGAAGTATGATATGAACCAGGAAGTGATCATGCTCTGGCATAAAGATAAAGACCTTAGCATGTTTACAACCGAAGATTGTATCATTTTGCCTGGTGGGTTTTCTTTTGGCGACTATTTGCGTTGTGGCGCCATAGCCCGTTTTAGCCCGATGATGCAAAGTGTGATCGATTTTGCCAATGCTGGCGGAAAAGTATTTGGAGTTTGTAACGGTTTCCAGATCCTTTGTGAATCACATCTTTTGCCGGGAGGATTATTGCGCAACGGTCATCAGCAGTTTGCCTGTAGAAATGTTTTTCTTACAAACGAAACAGGTAAAGTTTATAAAATACCTATTGCTCATGGTGAGGGACGCTATTATGCAGATGAAAAAACACTTGATCAACTGGAGGCTAATGGGCAGGTGATATTTTATTATTGTGATGAAAAAGGAAAGATAAAGACAGGTGCAAACCCTAATGCATCTACCAGGAATATTGCCGGAATTTGCAATGCTAACAGGAATGTTTTTGGTATGATGCCGCACCCAGAAAGGGCTACTTCTGAGGTTCTTGGTAACACGGATGGCCGTGAAATCCTTAAAAACCTGTTAATGACCGAAGTATTGGTGGGATAAATACTCAATTCGTACTAAAATTCAGATAGTTCGTCAAATTCCTTACAAAAGCTCTATTTTCTTTTGCAATATTTGTGGTAGAATTTTAGCAAAAGCATAAAACGTTTCTTCCGATTTTTGCATCATTAAAAGAAAAGATTATGAAGGCTGTTATACTTAGTTTGTTTTTGATTGGAGCAATGTCTCTTTCAGCACAAAATCCCATTTCCTGGGCATTCACTTCAAAAAAGCTCACAAACGGAAACTATGAGATACACATGACTGCCACAATTGAAAAAGGCTGGCATTTGTATTCACAAACCCAACCAGAGGATGCTATTGCCATTCCTACGACATTTACGATTACCAGCAATCCTTTAATTGAAGTGGTAGGAAAAATAAAAGAGGATGGCAAAATGGAAAAGTTTCATGATAGCCAATTGGATCTTTCAGCCAACCAGTATTCGAAGTCAGTAAATTTTGTACAAACAATTAAACTAAAAGGTAAAGCCAAAACAAGTTTTAGCGGAAGCGTAGAATACCAGACTTGTGATGATAAAAAATGCCTGCCCCCGAAAACCGTGAATTTCAAAGTAGCGTTGGATTAATGAGGATATAAATATTTATTTGACATAGAACGAGTTCCGCCTTTGTGAACTCGTTTATTTTTTAAAATAGTTATGCAGGGAATTTTTACACGAAGTTTAGTTTGCTTACTTACAATTTTCATTGTCATTGGTTGTAATCAAGCTCAATCCAATAATCCCACTCAGGTTGCGGAAGGTGTGTCCCAGGACAGCACGGTATATAAATGGAATTATAAAAGTAAAAAGACCGGGGAAGGAAAATATGATCTGATCTTTACTACATCCGGTGTAAAGGATTGGCAGCTTTATTCTCCTAATCATGAATTTGATGGCAAAAAATCGGCTAAGTTGGAATTTAAGGATTCAAGTATTGTAGTTGAAAATGTAAATGAATCCGGCGAATTAAAAACATTACTAAGCCCCATATTTGAAGACACAGTAAAAATTTATGAAGGACAAACTGAATGGAAAATTCCAATAAGTGTTAG
>DATDCP010000003.1:0-2630 GCA_036524255.1 Chitinophagaceae bacterium | reverse complement strand
GACTATATCAACCTTTACTCCATGATATTTTTGATAATAGTCCCAGCATAAAATGCCGCCGCCATGTTCCTGGTCTGTTGTAAGAATATGATCACCGGCTTTTAAACGCAAACCTTGTGCGATCGAATTCATTCCGTTTGTTGTGCTATTGGTAATCACGATCTCACTCGTATCACAATTAAAAAAACGGGACGCTGTAAGCCTTGTTTTTTCAGCTAATGTTTCTGCACCCCATTTACCATAATACTTCAGTGGTAATGACTCCAACTCTTCCCATGCCTTTTTTGTTTCTTCAATTGTTTCCCTGCGACAAGGTCCTAAGGTTCCTGTATTGAGGTAAACAAGACCTGGTTCGAACAGAAATTCATTGGCCGGAAGAAAAGGACCAGGTTGCGCTGCAGAAGTAAGAGGCGTTAGCCCATTTATCAGCAATCCACCGGCTGCAGCTGCTGAAAGAGAAGATAAAAATTTCCTCCTGTTATGGTTGGATGCTTTCATTACCAGGTTTTATACAAAACAAGTTATGCGATTTATCTTTAAGAATAATGGCGTGGCCCTGCACACAAACTATGCCATGCAGACCCCTCGCAGACAATTTCTATTTATTGTTAGATTAGTTGGAAGACCCCGAAGGAACTGAAGATTTTTTTAATATTCTTTATTGGTTAGAAGAGAAAGAAGGAAAACTACGGACAACGGAGAACACTACGGACAACAGTTTCGGATCCGCAGTTAACTACCAATTTTTGGTAGCGCTGTTTTGTCGACTGGACTTTTTTGATCGCAAACTATCTCTTATTCTGGATTCTTCCTGTTGTGCCGATTGAAGAATTTTTTCGGCGGCTTGCTTGCTTAGTTTCTGTTCTGATTTTTGTTGTTCTTTTGATTCCTTCGGGCTCATTCCTGAATTCTGTTGCTTTTGGTTAAGCTGTTTTTTATACTGATTTATTGCAAATTGAAGATTTTCTCTGCAATCCCTGTCTTCTGAATTCAGTTTCATAGCATTTCTAAAGGCAGTTATCGCTTCCGGATAATTTGCTGATTTAAGAAAAGCCACACCTGAATTATAAAATATTTTTGCAGACATTGATTTATCTTTTGAAAGACTAAGCGCTTTTTTAAATGCTTCCGTCGCTCCTTCAGTTTCATTGAGCCTGAACCTGGCAACGCCAAGATTGTATTGAGCAGTTAAATCCATTGAGGATTTTTTTAATGCTTCTTCATATAACTTACTTGCATTTGAGTACTCAGATTTCTGATATTGCTTATCTGCATCACTTAAAATTTTATTTACATTCTGTGCTGAAGATGTTGAAATAAAAAATATAAGACATATAGTAGGCAGCGTTTTCATTCCGCTCTTTTTTTTTCGGGGATCATTATTTCTATTATCATGAAAAGGATAGCCGCAAAAAGAAACCACTGATAATATGAATCGTAACGTCTTGCCTGGCCGCTACCAGGATGTTTCTTTTCAAAATTGCTAAACTCTTTTTTCAGCGCTGGTATAATATCATTTTGATCATTCAGGAGAAAAAAATTTCCACCTGTAATGGATGCGATATTCTTTAAAAGAGACTCATTTAATCTGGAAATAACTGTTTTTCCATTTTCATCTTTCATATATTCAGTTGAGCCAGCTTCTTTAAAAATAGAACCTTGCGAAGTACCCGCCCCTATACAATATATAACTACTCCATTTTCACGTAATTGTTCAGCCATCCTGATGGCTGTATTGTCATGAGCTTCACCATCAGAAATTAATACAACAGTCTTGTATTTATATTCATTGAGGTTTAATGATTTGTCACATAAGGCTAAAGCGTCCCCAATCGATGTTCCTTGTTGAGGAATAGCATCAGTGTTAACCTCGTTAATGTACATTTCAGCTGCTTTTGTATCATATGTAATTGGTAACTGCAATAAAGCTTTTTCTGCAAAAACAATTAAACCGATCCGGTTACCGTCTAAAGTTTGGACCAGGTTTTTAATTAACTCTTTAGCTGCCGATAGTCTTGTTGGGTTGATATCAGCACTCAACATACTATTACTGACATCCAGTGCAAACATTAGATCAATATCTGTGTTTTTAGATTCCGCCTGTATAATTTTTCGGGGATTTGCAGCTGAGATTATTAAAAGAGCCAGCGCTATTAGTATTAATAAAGGTTTGATGAAAAATAATCTTAATGAAAACGATTTAATAAATTGGGCAATCAATAAAACGTTTCCCAATTTAGTTTGAATCTTTCTTCTCCAGAAAAATGCATAAATAAGCAATGACACAGGGACCAATAGCAAAAACAGGAAGTTGAGATATTCAATATGTTGTAAAGAAAACATCAGTCTGTATTAATACATTAAATTTTTGCAACGAGTTTAACCGGCTCTTTATCTGAAGATTTTTAGATCTTGTCTTAGCCACTTCAATAACTGTACTAGAGCTTCAATAACTGTACTAAAATGGGTAATTATTTTAAAATAACGGGATTTAAAGAATCATGGCATTATTTTTTCCTGATGAATATTAATGATCCAGCAGTAAACAGGTAGAATTATCAAAACATTTTCTGAAATTTTTCTAATAAATTAAATCAGGTTATCCATAGGGTTGATTATGCAAACACCGA
>DATDCP010000002.1:0-2503 GCA_036524255.1 Chitinophagaceae bacterium | reverse complement strand
ATGATGTACACAAACTTCAGCCGTAATTCTTTTTTGTTTTAGTGGAAACATGTTTGTGAAAAGCAGTAATTCTTTTTCAGTGGAGATATGCAAGATGTGTAACCGTGTATTATATTTCTTCGCGATCTGTATTGCAAGCAATGATGATTCATAGCAGGCATCTTCATTTCTTATTACAGGGTGATCGACAGCTGAAAGTGCACGGTTCTCTTTCCTGATCTTTTCTAAATTTTCTTTTATGATCCGCTCATCTTCACAATGTGTGGCGATCAGCACTTCGCTTTCCCGAAAAATTTTATCCAATGTGTTCGGGCTATCTACCAGCATATTACCGGTAGAAGATCCCATAAAAATTTTTATCCCACATATATTTTTTCGTTTATCATTTGTTTTTAAAACTTCATCAGCATTGTTATTGCTGGTACCCATAAAAAAAGAATAGTTGGCTAAAGAAGTTCTTGAAGCAATAGAATATTTTTCTTCTAGCAATTCCTGTGTCAATGCATTTGGAATTGTATTTGGCATTTCCATAAAACTGGTGACACCGCCGGCCACAGCAGCTTTTGCCTCAGTGTAAATTGTTGCTTTATGTGTAAGTCCTGGCTCTCGAAAATGAACCTGGTCGTCAATGGCACCGGGTAAAAGATATTTTCCTTCGCCATTTATTTCATTCACTGAAGAATCTACCTGAGTAATTAGTTCCCCAATTTTTTCAATGCGACTGTTTTTTATTAATACATCTGATGTAATTATTCTTCCTTCATTTACAACCTGTACATTCTTTATCAGGTAATTTTGCATATCTTGTTCTCGATTTATCGTTGAAAAACCAATACCCATGCAATTTAAACAAACCCTTGCAAGACTAATCTTTATTCTATTTCCAGTCTTTGCAATTTCTCAATCTACTTATGTACCCTTCGGATCAAAAGAATATACTTTAATTGACCGGTTAGAAATTCTTGGTCAGAAAGATTCCATTCTCAATTTTTCCAAAACAAAACCGCTGAACCGTTTTCAGATGATAAGGGGTGTAATGGGTTATAAACAAAATCACCCTGGTGTTGTATTGTCTAAAGCGGATGAATATAATCTGCGCAGCCTTTACTTGAATAATATTGAATATTTACCCGACTCACAACGCAACGCAATTAAAAGTAAAAAACGCATTGGCCCGTTTTACAGGACACCGGCAAATTTGTATGAAGTTCATGTAAAAGATTTTGATCTTGTCATCAACCCGATCATTCAATTTCAATACATGAAAGAAAGTGATAATGATGAAGACCTATTCCTGAATTCAAGAGGTGTGAGTGTTCGTGGTCGTATTGCAAATAAAATTGGCTTTGCTGCATCTATCGTGGATAACCAGGAACGAGATCCACTGTATGTACAAGCATGGGAAGATAAATTTCAATCAGTGCCGGGTGCAGGATATTATAAGAATTTCAAAGGAACAGGGTTTGATTATTTTGACGGGAGAGGTTATTTCACTTTTAATGTTACTAAATACATTGATGTGGTTTTTGGTTATGACAAAAATTTTATCGGCAACGGTTATCGCAGTTTATTCTTAAGTGATTTTGGTAACAATACTCTTTTTCTAAAACTGAATACAAGGATATGGAAATTCAACTATCAGAACTTATTTATGGAGCTGCAACAAACCGAACCTCGTGGGCCGGATCGTTTACTCAGAAAAAAATATGCGGCCTTTCATCATCTTGATGTAAATGTGACGAAGAAATTAAATATCGGTTTGTTTGAAGGTGTAATGTTTGGCCGAACTGATCATTTTGAATTTAGTTACCTGAACCCGATCATTTTTTATCGTTCCATTGAACAACAAAATGGAAGCTATGATAATTCAGTTGCCGGATTTGATTTTAAATTGAACATATTAAAACAAGTGCAGTTTTACGGACAATTCCTGTTTGATGAATTTAATTTAGAGCAAATAAAAAGTGGCGATGGCTGGTGGGCCAATAAATGGGGATTGCAGCTTGGCGCTAAATACGTCAACGCATTTGGGATTAAGAATCTTGACCTGCAACTGGAACATAACCGGGTAAGACCATTTACCTATTCGCATCGTGATTCCGTAGCTAACTATACACATTACAACCAGCCATTGGCACATCCGCTTGGCGCTAACTTCAGTGAAACAATTGGAATACTTCGTTATCAGCCAGCACCAAAATGGACATTACTTGCAAAAGCAATGTATTGGAAACAAGGATTAGATACTGGTGGTCGTAGTTTTGGAAGCAATATATTTTTGCCTAATACCTCTCCTCCAAGACAAGGAGATTATGGATATGAAATAGTTTCAGGAATTGAATCATCTACTACCTTCTTCTCATTTTTGCTTTCTTATGAGCTAAAAGAAAATTTATTTATAGAAGGTACGGTGAGTAATCGAAAATTTGATGTACCATCAAATACATCTCAATCCACTTCAACAACAATTGTTGCATTTGGCATCAGGTGGAACATGCATCGA
>DATDCP010000001.1:0-14098 GCA_036524255.1 Chitinophagaceae bacterium | reverse complement strand
TATTGGGTATGCCTTCAATAAAAAATGGAGTATAGAGAGCGGTCTGCTTTGGGATACAAAAAGAGTTTATGATGATGGTACTTATTTCAATCCACCAGGATACACACCAACAAACGGAGTAACCATAACAGCTGTGAATGGAAAGAGCCGTCTTTATGAATTGCCAGTTAATATGAAGTACACGTTCATATCAGGAAAACACAATCTTTTTGCAACAGCCGGTATATCCTCTTATCTTATGAGATCGGAGGATTATGATTATGAGTATATGCAGAACAATCAACCTGGGGGTCATAATTATCTCAGCTATACAAATGAAACAAAAAACTGGTTCTCTGTTGCCAATTTTAGTATAGGTTATACTCATAAGCTTGGTGGTGTGGGAAGCATACGTGTTGAACCTTATCTAAAACTTCCTCTTGCAAACCTTGGAACCGCCAACATGCCTATCATGAGCACAGGATTGAATATTGGATTTACTAAACCATTAAGAAGATAGGGTTTCGATTTCTACAGTTGCTACGTAGCAGTTGGTATTACTCTTCACCAACGTTTCCAATTCACAAATTGGGATAAACTTATATATTGAAAATATCGGAGAATTATTTTATCAAAATTGAAAAAGAGACTGACAACAAAAACTCCGTAGGAGTTTAATCCTTATAGAAATGAAATCGTGCCGTTAACATTCAACTCCTATAGGAGTTGAACATGAATCATTCATTATTTCTATAAAGATTTGTCTCCTACGGAGACAATTTTGAACATGGCAAGAATGGTTTCGTAAATTGCGATAATACACACATTCTTAGCAATGCTAAACAGCCAGACAATTTCTAACAAATTTTACTTAGTTTAACAAATGACATTATTCAATAAAAAACCATATATCAAGCCATCTACGAGAGTTACAGGTAAAGACGAAATAATATCTTATGCAGAATCATACCTTATAGAAAACGAGTTTATCGTTATGAATGACTTTGTGCATAACGATATGCAATGTCCAGAACCGCATGGTAACACAAATTTTATAGGGGATATTGCTTATAAAATGCGAAACACTGGCAAATACGAGCTGAAGGAAAGCAATAATAGATATGTCGTTTACAAGAAAGAGAAGAAATCGTGGAAAGAAAGATTTTGGCTTCTAATTGCAGCAGGAGGTTTTGTTATTGGTTGGTTCGCAGACATAGCGAAAGAAATGTATCTCCAAAAGTCCATGCAAGAAAAAACAAAATCAGAACAAATCACTCCAATAAAATCTGATACTTTACCGACTAAGAACGCTGATTCGACAAAATAACATTCTAAATGAAACAACTTTTAATATTTATGGGACTTATAAGTGGACTGCTTTTTTTTGGTTGTAACAGTCAAAGGGAAAGCAAAATAATTGCGACAGACTCTTCAGGAAATGTCCAATCAATTGACCCCAAAAAAATCTTGATGACAGTTAGGAGACTTATAACAAAACCAATCTCACTTACATTTGAAAAAATGAAAAGCTATTTAGGTGATACAAAAAATAAAATCGCAGGGATTACGGTTAATGGGAACAACGGACAAGTTAGAAACGGGTTTTCAATTTCTTCGCAAGGTTTAAATTATTACGGAATAGAAGACGAGAATAACAATATTTCTGTTTTATGTTTTTATGGTGCAGACACAGACAAAGATTTGGTAAACTCAATTGATAAAGTTTCAAAAATATTAGCAACAGAAAATCTTTATTTAGTTAATTGGATATATAGAACGATTGTGGATGAGAAAAATATTAAGGACTTCTTTCCCAAAGACACTAAATGAAATTAACGGCAGCCAACATTCGATTTGACAATACGGCGGACGATGAATTATCTAATCTACTTCTTCCCCTCCACCATAGGCACAAATGAAAAATTATCAAACACTTCTTCTTTAATGGCGCCTCTCTCGAGTTTGGTTACACGTTTCATTTGCTGAACATCGCCAGCGCCAAGAGGTAACACCATCATGCCACCGGGTTTTAACTGGTCAATTAGTTTTTGAGGGATTTCCGGAGCCGCAGCCGTAATTAGTACTTTATCAAATGGCGCATAAGTTGGCAATCCTTCGTATCCATCACCATAAAAGAATTTGATATTGGGATATTTTTTTAAAAATGAAAATGCTTTGTTAGTATCAAATAATTTTTTCTGTCGTTCAATGGTATAAACCTGGGCGCCTAATTCTGCTAAAACACAGGCCTGGTAAACACTGCCGGTTCCTATCTCCAAAACTTTTTCAAAAGGTTTTACCTGCAGCAAAAAGGTTTGGTAAGCGACAGTATAAGGTTGTGAGATCGTTTGTCCCTCTCCTATTGGAAAAGCCCTGTCTTCATAGGCTACATCGTCAAATGCTGAATCAAGAAAAAAATGGCGGGGAATTCTGCCGATAGCTTCCAATATCCTTTCATCAGTGATCCCTTTAGCACGAATAACATCGGTTAACTTTTTCCTCAATCCTTTGTGCCGGTATGTATCTTCAGTTGGTCTCATAAAGATGTGAAGATAATGGCTTTGAAAATTTTTTCAACATCGCATTTCATTCGTACCTTTTTGGCCCAATCTTAAAACAACAAAATTGCTGCCAATACTTAGTGATCTTGTATTGAGAAGTAAAAACAAATCAAATAAAAAAATATGAAAAGGATCGCAATGCTTGGCTCTGGATTTATCGGCAGGTTCTATGCTGATGCGCTGCAAGGTTATCGTAGCAAAGACAAAGTGGTAAGTGTTTATTCACGTCGCGAAGAATCAGCAAAAAAATTTGCACAGGATTATAACTGCGAACACTGGACATTGAATATGGAAGAATCGATTGCTCATCCGAATGTGGATGTTGTTTGCATCTCTTTACCAAATAATTTACATGAAGCAGCGGTGATGCTTTGTTGCAAACATAAAAAAGCGGTGATCACAACAAAACCTTTAGGAAGAAATGGTGAAGAGGCAAAGCGAATGCTGGAGGCAGTTGAAAAGGCTGGCATCTTTAATGGTTACCTGGAAGATCTTGTATATACTCCCAAATTTATAAAAGCATCTGAAAGTGTAAAGAACGGCGCATTAGGCAGAATACTTTGGGCGAAATCAAGAGAAACACATCCTGGTCCGCATAGTGATTGGTTTTGGGATATTGAACAAGCAGGCGGTGGTTGTATTCTTGATCTTGGTTGTCATTGCGTGGAAATAACAAGAAGCTATATCGGAAAAGATATAAAACCAGTTGAAGTGATGTGCTGGGCCGATACACAGGTAAAACCGATCGATGCGGAAGATCATGCTATCGGTTTGGTGAAATATGAGAACGGCGCTATTGGACAGTTTGAAGTAAGCTGGACATTTCGTGGTGGTTTGGATCTGCGTGATGAAGTAATGGGAACAGAAGGAACTATTTGGATAAATAGTTTTTTAAGAACGGGTTTTGAAATGTTCACGACAGGCAAAGGCGCCGATTATGTTTCCGAAAAAGCGGAGAGTAATACTGGTTGGTTATTTCCTGTCGGTGACGAATTAAATGAACTTGGTTATAATCACATGTTCATGGATATGTTCAATGCCATGGAAAAAAATAAAAATCCAAAAGAAACTTTTTATGATGGCTATGTGGTGAATTGTATTCTTGATGCAGCCTATCGTTCTGCAAAAACAAAACAATGGGAACCTGTGAAACTTGATATTTGGAGAGGAAGAACCGGCGTGACCAAAGAAAGTCATTTAACCGAATATGATAGTGATAACTATTTGGTAAAAGAAGAAATGACACATTATGGCGCTAAGAAAGTTATTTTGAAAAATAAAACATCCGGAAAAATTATTGAGAAGATCCTCGACTGATAAATTGGCCAGCTTTAGGCAGGAGATTTTTAAAATTAAATATTCATTTTAGAATTATGGAAAAAACAGCAGCATTTGCAGGGAGCATTCCTGCAAACTATGAACGTTATCTTGGCCCTTTTCTTTTTGAACCTTATGCACTTGATCTCGTTTCCCGTTTACAGGATAAAAAATATGCGGATATATTAGAAATCGCTTGTGGTACAGGTCGTGTGACAGCTCATCTTGCTAAATCTGTAAGACATGGTACATTAACAGCCACCGATCTCAATCCAGATATGATCACAGTGGCAAAAGATATTGTTCAGAATGATTCAATTAAATGGATTCCGGCCGATGCAATGCAGCTCCCTTTTGATGACAGTTCATTTGATCTTGTAGTGATGCAATTTGGGATCATGTTTTTCCCGGATAAAGAAAAAGGACTGAAAGAAGCTTATAGAGTATTAAGGCATGGAGGAAAATTAATTTATAGTACATGGAACAAAGTGGAAACCGTTAAAGCCATTCACGAAGGAAGATTGGTTATTGAAAGTTATTTCGGAGACGATCCGCCAAAGTTTTACAGTGTTCCTTTTTCAATGTATGATGACAGGGAATTAACTACAATTACACGACGTGCAGGATTTAAAAATATCACAACAACATTGGTCAAAAAGGAAGGTGTTAGTCCTTCAGCAAGTGATCTTGCAAAAGGCATAGTTGAAGGCAATCCTATTTACATGGCAATATTGGAAAGAGATGCTTCTCTTGTAAATACAATTAAAGATCATGTACAAAAAGTGCTTACAGAAAAATTTGGTGATAAAGATCTCAGGAGTCCCTTAGAGGCATGGATGGTGGAAGCAGTAAAATAAAAAAGCAAAAGTAAAAATGAAATACACCCTTCTTTCATTACTTTTTTTCATTGCATCATGTTCTCAACCTGAAAAGAAATATACAACCTGGAATAATTACGGCGGCACCAAGGAAAATATTCATTACTCTTCTTTAACCGAAATTGATACCAACAATGTAAGCCAGCTACAACCTGCATGGATATTTAATACAGGCGATGCTGATACGGTAAAGAATTCACAGATACAATGCAATCCCATTGTTGTTGATTCAACAATATATCTGACCTCTCCTACTCTCAAACTTTTTGCATTACATGCCGGCACCGGGCAAAAGATATGGGAGTTCGATCCTGATTCAATGTCTTTAAATTTTATTTTGAATAATAGTCGTGGTGTTACTTACTGGGCAGATGGAAAAAATGATAAACGCATTTATTATGTAGCCAGTTCTTACCTGCATTGTATTGATGCAACAAATGGTCAGTTGGTAAGAAGTTTTGGTGACAGCGGGTTGATCGATCTGCATAATGATCTTGGGCGTGAAGTTGCCGATCTTTTTGTTACAGCTACTTCACCGGGTATTATTTACAAAGACCTTTATATACTTGGTTCAAGGGTGGATGAAGGAGCTGCTGCAGCGCCGGGGCATATTCGTGCATTTGATGTAAGGACTGGTAAGCTTCGCTGGATATTTCATACGATTCCCAAACCCGGTGAAGCTGGTTATGAAACCTGGGAAGATCCGGAAGCATATAAACATACTGGCGGCGCTAATAGCTGGAGTGGTTTTACACTTGACGAAGAGAGAGGGATTTTATTTGCACCAACTGGTTCTGCGTCGTATGATTTTTATGGTGGTAAAAGAAAGGGACAGAATTTATTTGCCAATTGTCTACTTGCTTTAGATGCTGAAACAGGAAAACGTAAATGGCATTTTCAATTTATACATCATGATCTGTGGGACTGGGATCTGCCTGCCCCACCAGTATTAGTTACAATTGAAAAAGACGAAAAGAAGATCGATGCTGTGGCACAAACAACAAAGCATGGAATGGTGTGGCTTTTTGAAAGAGAGTCGGGAAATCCTATTTACCCGATAAATGAAATGCAGGTTGATACAACTACTGATCTAATTGGTGAAAAAGTGTGGCCGACGCAGCCAATACCCACTTTTATTAAACCATTTGTCAGGCAAAGTTTTTCTGCAAATGATATCAATCCTTATTTACCAGATTCTTCAATAGCTAAATTGAAAAAGGATCTGGATGGATATCGTTATGGAAAAATGTTTTTACCTCCCGGGAAGAAAACCGCAGTTGAACTGCCCGGTTTTGATGGTGGCGCTGAATGGGGCGGCCCATCTTATGATCCACAAACTGGTTTGCTTTATGTGAATGCAAATGAAATGGGATGGCTTGTAACGATGCGTGATGTACCTCCTGAGCCACCTGTAAAAGAAAATTATGGACAGGCTGGTGTCCGGCTTTATCAAAAATATTGTATGAGCTGTCATGGTGCTGATAGAAAAGGCACAGGGAATTTTCCAACACTAATTAATGTACAGAAAAGATATCATGATGGAGATATGATGTCGTTGCTTTCTACCGGGCGGCGAATGATGCCATCATTCAACTATATTACTAAAGAAGAAAAAGAAGCGATCGTTTCTTATATACTTGATTCAAAAAAAGATCAGCTAAAAACTTTTATCCGCCCTGCGCAACCACAAGATGCTTATAGAAATGTTTCATATGCAATGACAGGTTATAATAAATTTTTAAGCCCGGAAGGTTATCCTGCTATTGCACCACCATGGGGAACGATCACTGCCATTGATCTGAACACCGGAGAACATGTTTGGAAAACAACTCTTGGCGAATATCCTGAATTAAAGGAAAAAGGAATTCCGCCAACAGGAGCTGAAAATTATGGTGGCCCGGTAGTAACGGCAGGTGGCCTATTATTTATTGCAGCTTCACGGGATGGAATGATAAGAGCTTATAATAAAGTCAATGGAAAATTATTGTGGGAATATGAATTGCCATCGCCGGGTTTTGCCACACCATCAGTTTATGAAGTAAATGGTAAACAGTTTTTGGTCATTGCCTGTGGTGGAGGAAAGTTAAAAACAAAATCGGGAGATGCTTATGTGGCATTTGCTTTACCAGGTAAAAAATAACTTATAAAAGAGGCGAAATATTTCTTTCTGCTTTTCTTTCAGCAATAAAAATAGCGGTAAGTATTGTAATGAGTACAATGCTATATTCAACTCCATTCAATGACCGGCCAACTACAAACCAGCCATTTTCACTATGAACTGTTATGATCCCTGTAATAAGAATGATCATTTCACCAATACAGAAAATTTTTACAAAAAAGCGGAAGAACATAAGAATGCCACCTGTTAATTCAAATAAAGTAACGGCCCATGCCAGGTAAAAACCAAAAGGAAATCCTTTGCCTTGTAAAAAATCACCAAAACCGGGAAGCGTATTATTGTAAATTCTTACCCCGGCATGAAGTAAAAATACAATCCCCATCATCATTCGAAGCGCAGCAATGGAATATGTAGGTTTGAACAGGTTGTCAATATTCATTCTTAGTTCATGTGCTTTTTGCCGAAGAAATATATTAAGACAAGATAAAGTACAAAAGCAATGACAACTGAAATTCCGACGGACCAGATATCAATACCGTTGTGTCTTCTTAACAGGAACTGATCAACAAGATTATAGACAACCACGACAATAATAACGGTAATGATCCTATGTCTTTCCTGCATAGCAATAAGTTTAGATGAAAATAAATTTGATAAGGATGCCGGATATTGCCGTAAAATATTCTCTAAAGTCCCCTATGCTAAAATAGAAAACAATTTTAAAGTTTCATATCGCTGATGATCGCTTTTATCTTCTCATCTAAAGCTGCATGCGTTTTATCAAACTCAGCTGCATTATTTAGCTTTGTATATACACTAAAGTAGAATTTGATCTTAGGCTCCGTACCGCTTGGTCTTGCGCTGATTTTGCTTCCATCAGCAAGTATGAACTGCAGCACATTTGATTTTGGAAGTTTGATCTGCCACTCCTCTCCTGTTTTTAAATTCTTTCCCTTTTTTAATTCATAATCGAGTAATTGAACAACATCAGAACCAGCAAGTATTTTTGGCGGATCATTCCGAAACCCTGCCATCATATCAGCGATCTGCTGCTGACCATCCATTCCCTTTTTAGTAATTGAAATAAGATGCTCTTTATAAAAGTTGTATTGAACAAACAGATCGATAAGCTTAGCATATAAACTGCGGCCCTTATTTTTTTCATAAGCTGCCATTTCACATAGCAAAGCAACAGCGCTAATGGCGTCCTTATCTCTTACTTTATCACCGATCATTAAACCATAACTTTCTTCACCGCCTACTACATAATTCTCTTTTCCTTCTTTTTCTCTTATCAATTCGGCGATCCATTTAAAACCTGTGAGTACATTATAGCAGCTAATATTATTCCCCTTTGCAATTTCATCGATCAGCTCTGTTGTTACGATCGTCTTCACCACCATATCATTTGGCCTGGCAAGTTCTTTTGCTTTTCTTGCTTCGATCATATAATTAAAAGCAAGAACGGCAGTTTGGTTACCATTTACAAGCACCCAATTTCCATGATGATCTTTTACGCCAATACCAACACGGTCACTATCAGGATCAGTGCCCAATAAAATATCAGCATCCAATTCTTTTGCTTTCTTCATGCCGATACTCATTGCTTCGCTCTCTTCAGGATTTGGATAAACTACCGTTGGGAAATCGCCGCTGATATTACTTTGCTCTTCCACAATATGTACATTGGTAAATCCAAAACGTTTCAGCACTTGCGGCACCATTGTGATGCCGGTACCATGTATAGGTGTGTAAACAATTTTAAGATCATGTTGTTTTTCTATTACTTCAGGGTAAACGCTTAAACTCTTCACCATTTCAATGTACTCATCATCCATCTCCTTTCCTACGATCGTAATGTTTGCTTCGCCACCACTCCATTTCACATCATCCACCGATGCGATCTTTTCGACTTCTTTGATTACGTTCTTATCATGCGGCGGCACTAACTGCCCGCCATCATTCCAATATGCTTTATAACCATTATACTCTTTTGGATTGTGTGATGCGGTACACACAACACCGCCCTGGCAACCGAGGTGGCGGATAGCAAATGAAAGTTCAGGTGTTGGTCTCAATGCTTCAAACAAAAAAACTTTTATTCCATTTGCGGCAAAAACATTGGCAGTTGTTTCTGCAAAAAAGCGACTGTTATTTCTGCAATCATGTGCAATGGCAACACGAACCGGCCCGCCGGGATAAGTTTGATTCAGATAATTTGCAAAACCCTGCGTCGCCATTCCCACAGTATATTTATTCACCCTGTTCGTGCCCACACCCATTATACCACGCAAACCACCTGTCCCAAATTCAAGATTCCGATAAAATGATTCGGCCAGCTCTTTTGGATTTTCGGCCTGCATTTTTTTTATCGCATCTTTAGTTGCTACGTCAAAATTTCCTTTTAGCCAGTTGGTTGATCTCTCTTGTATCACTGCTTCCATGCTTAGTATATTTTAGAGGCGAAAGTTATTGAATTTTACCAATAGAAACTGAAAAGCCAAAGGAAACGTATTTTTGTTCAATGAAGTCAGCACCTGTGCAAAACTCATTGTTCCTTACAAGTTTACCCAGAGCGAAGCAAAGGGCCCGTTCAGCGTTATGTTCACTATTCAGCATGATGGTGGGTTTGATTTTTATTCCTCTTTCCTTTTATGCACAAACTGATACTTCGAAACTTGTTGTAGGAGAAAAGTTATCAACTCAGCCCAATGATACAGTTATAAAACCTGGTTCACCTGAGATCGAAAAAATGAATTCACCTTATTATTATCTCACCTCTGAACAAAAAAGAAAAAGACAATGGTTTATCGGGGGCGTTAATGTCATAGGATATGGAGCCTCGATCATTATCTTCAATAATACCTGGTACAAAGACTATCCTAAAACATCGTTTCATACATTTAATGATAGTAAGGAATGGTTGCAAATGGATAAAGTGGGCCATGGATGGGCAGCTTACAATGCGGGCCGTGCATCAGCTGCAATGTGGGTATGGGCCGGCGTTGAACCAAAAAAGGCAGCATGGATCGGCGGCATAAGTAGTACCGCGTATCTGACTGTGATAGAGATCCTGGATGCTCACTCTCCTAAATGGGGATGGAGTTGGAGCGATATGGCTGCAAATGTTTTGGGCTCGGCCTTATTCGTGAGCCAGCAGGTTGGATGGGAAGAACAACGCATTCAGCTTAAATTTTCGTTTCACCGCAAGACTTATTCTGATTCAACGCTTAACGAAAGATCAGATGACTTGTTTGGAAGCAGTTGGATCGAAAGAATGTTGAAGGATTATAATGGCCAAACCTATTGGCTGAGCGCAAATCTCAGATCATTTTTCCCCCGGTCAAATATACCTCCATGGTTGAATGTTGCAATTGGTTATGGAGCCGATGGAATGTTTGGCGGCTTTCATAATGTCTGGATCGATGAAGAAACAGGTTTGCCAGTTGACAGGACAGATATAAAAAGGTACAGGCAGTGGTTCCTGGCGCCGGATGTCAATTTCAGTAAGATAAAAACCAACAGTAAAGGAGTAAAATTATTATTGGGCATCCTCGATGCTTTTAAATTCCCCACACCTAGCCTGGAGCTGTCAAATGGAAAGTTTAAAGTACATGCGATACATTTTTAGAACCACGATTAGCAGGATTTATAAGGATTAAGAGGAAAGTTGGGAAGTGTTCTATAATAAAATAAGAGACCTTCTATTTTTTCCTCTTAATCCTTCTCTGATCCAGAGAATCTAGGTTCTTTTTTAATCATGTAAATCGTGGTTCTGTTATTGTAAATAAGCCCCCGTTACTTCTTCTCCTTTAACCTCGACAAAAATATGCTCCTGCAGAGTTGTTGCAATAGATAGGCCAACGTAATCAGGTCTTACAGGGAAACTGGTATGTGTTCGTTCTACCAGTACAAGCGTCTGGATCTTCTTGGGGTGAGAGATTATAAAAGGTTTCAAGGCATAAAGTAAAGTTTTGCCACTATTACTTACATCATCGATCACAATAATAACTTTCTTGTTAAAGTCAAATGTTTTGCTCAACGAAACACTGGTTGGCTCATTTTTATCAAGAGTAATTGTAGTAAGTTCTGTTTTGATGGTAGATATTTCACCAAGCATTTTCTGGATCACTTTTGCCACCACGCTCCCACTTTCTCTTATACCGGCGAGAATGATTTCCTTTTCATCAATATTGTTTTCTAATATTTCAAACGCCATGCGGCGCAGTTTCTTTTCTACTACTTCTTTGCTAAGAATATATTTTTTATCTGTCGCCATAACAATTTACCAATTGAATAATTATACTATTAAACACTTAATTTAGCAAATGTAATTGATTGATCATGCAAATCCTTCAGCAGATATTATTTGTCCTCGTTTCTATTATTTCTATCTGGTTGTTTACAAAAAAAGTAAAAGAGATAAATCGTAATATTAAGTTAGGGCGTGATGAAGATTTCAGTGACAATAAAAGCCAGCGCTGGAAAAATGTTTTGCTCCTTGCATTTGGACAAAAGAAAATGTTTAAGAACCCCCTCGTAGCGATCCTGCACTTTTTTGTCTATGCAGGTTTTATCATCATCAATATTGAAGTGCTGGAAATAGTGCTGGATGGGATTTTTGGAACGCATCGTTTGTTTGCTAAACCGCTTGGCGGCTTTTACACATTTCTTATAAATGCATTTGAGGTTCTTGCAGTTTTAGTAATTGCTGGCTGTGCAATTTTTCTTATTCGCAGAAATATCATCAAGCTGAAAAGATTTATCAGCAAGGACCTTAACGGATGGCCGAGAAGTGACGCCAATTATATTCTCATTACAGAAATAATCCTCATGCTTTTGTTCCTTACACTAAACACAAGCGACAGGGCTTTGCAATTACAGGGAAACGAGCATTATCATGATACCGGCAACTTTATCATCAGCGGATTTTTTTCATCATCCTTAACCTCCATCTCATCCTCAACCTTGTTATTTATTGAACGCACAGCATGGTGGCTGCATATCGTGGGCATCTTTGCATTTTTAAATTATCTGCCTTATTCAAAACATCTGCATATCATTCTTGCCTTTCCAAATGCATATTATGCAAGGTTGGAGCCCAAAGGAGAAATGAAAAATATGCCGGCAGTTCAAAACGAAGTTTTATATGCTATGCAACCTGAGTTGGCGCCAACTGATGCAGCTCCGCCTGCAAATTTTGGCGCTAAAGATGTTTTTGATCTTAGCTGGAGAAATTTACTCGATGCATATAGTTGTACCGAATGTGGCCGTTGCTCTGCTGCTTGTCCTGCAACACAAACTGGTAAAGCTTTATCGCCTCGCAAGATCATGATGGATACAAGAGACCGTGCTGAAGATATTGGAAGAAATATAAATGCGAACAAAGAATTTAAAGATGACGGTAAAAAACTATTACATAATTATATTACTGTTGAAGAGCTTCGTGCATGCACCACTTGCAATGCCTGTGTGGAAGAATGTCCTGTTTCCATCTCTCCTCTCGAGATCATACTTGAACTGCGTCGTTCTCTTGTAATGGAAGAGAGCAATGCGCCGCAGGAATGGAACGCTATGTTCAGTAATGTTGAAAATAATTTTGCTCCCTGGAAATTTTCACCAGACGAAAGAGATAAATGGACACAGGAAGTTTAATGTTCCCTTTAAAAACCTAGTATGAAATATTCAAGCCTAACTCTCCTCAGTATTCTAATAACATTTTTCTCAATTGCGCAGAACGCTAACCAGTTTTATCGAAAGGCGGATTCGCTTTATGTGGCAAAAGAATTTAAAAGCTCTGCTATTGCTTACAATGAGGGAATAAAATTACAAGGCGCTACCGCAGGTTTCAACAGGTATATATCTTCTGCTGCTTCATGGGCTATGGCAAAAGTATCTGACAGCGCATTCTATGTGCTCAATATGCTTTCAAAAAATGAAAAACTTACACAGAGTGATTATAAAAATATTGAAAATGCTAAAGAACTTGAACCATTACATTCAGACAAACGCTGGAAACAATTTCTTGCTGCTGTTCAAAAGCAAGCTGATGCTAACGCATATCCCCAGGAAGAATTTGTTTATGGAAGAAAAGATGGAATGGGATTGTTGATGACACAGTTAAAACCAAAAGGGAGATCAAATGGTAAAGCGATCATTAGTGTGCAAGCAGGCAGTTGGTTCTCCAATTTCGGTATGATAGAAAGAGGCGTTTATTACAAGAGACAATACCTTGACAAGGGATATAATGTTTTTATGGTCGTGCTTGGCTCACAACCACGGTATGCCATCCCGGACCAGATCGATGATCTGAAAAGAGCCGTAAGATATATACGATATAATGCAAAGCAATTGGGCATCGATCCTGATCATATAGGAATTGAAGGAGGTTCAGCCGGTGGACATCTTTCCCTTGCAATTGCAACAGCTGATGAAAAAATAAATACGACCGCCAGCGATCCTGTCGATAGAGTTTCTTCAAGAGTACAGGCAGCAGCTGTTTTGTTTCCTCCAACAGATTTTTTTAACTGGGGTTTTCCCGGTGCTGCTATGGTAAATGTCAGGGGACCGCAAATACAAGCAAGAGTTTATGGAGCATTTGATTTCAAAGTTTTGAACAATACTACAGCGATCTATGAACCTGTCACCGATACAGCTGCAAGAAATAAAATTGGTAAAGAGATCTCTCCCATTTATGTAGTTTCATCCGATGATCCTCCGATCTTTATTATTCATGGCGATGCGGATATGGTCGTGCCTTTACAACAATCGCAAACATTTGTTGCAAAGCTCAAAGAAGCAGGGGTCACAAATAATTTTATCATTAAAAAAGGCGGACGCCATAATCCTGACGACATGAAACCTGAACTAAACCAATTTGTGGATTGGTTTGATAAATATTTGAAATAACATCACTTTTTTTTGCCAGGCTTTTGTACTACTATTAATCTCTTGTTGCGTCGCACTCTTGTACTGCACAATTCTATTCATCAGTTGCTCTAAATCATTCTTCATTAATATTAAAATAATTACATTGCGGCCTGCAACTCTTTGAACATAATCGCAAGCAATGGAACTTATTAAACGGCATGCACGATTTTATTTTTTGTCATTTCTCAAGCATGATTTTAAAGCCAGCATCACTGTCTTCTTTGTTGCTCTGCCTCTGTGTCTTGGTATTTCTTTAGCATCCGGTGCTCCTTTGTATTCGGGACTTATTTCTGGTATCATTGGTGGTATTGTTG